>JAFQOC010000155.1 GCA_017420845.1 Clostridia bacterium | reverse complement strand
TATTGCAGTTTATCGGAACGGGAAACTGCAATTTACGATTCTCTTCTCAACCTCTCCACCACCGCCTCGAAATCCGCAGGCAGACCGCACGTAAACCGCATGGCCTCCCCCGTCCGCGGGTGGATCAGCTTCAATTCCTTGGCGTGGAGCATCTGCCCGTGGAGGAGCGGTGCCACAACCTTTCCGAGCCGCGTTCCCTCCCCGCCGTACAGCGGATCCCCCAAGAGAGGATGCCCCGTGGCGGCCATGTGGACGCGGATCTGGTGGGTACGCCCGGTCTCCAGCTCGCACTTGACGTAGGTGAAGGGCTGGCCCCACTTGGCACCCGTGGGGAATCTCTCCAGCACGGTGTAGTGGGTCACGGCATGGCGGACGGCCCCGCCGCTGTCCCCCGTGGGAGTGCCCACGGGAAAGGCCGCCATCTTCTTGCGGTCATTGGGGTTTCGCCCCACAGGATAGGTCAGAGTTCCCGAATCCTCCTTGAGGTTACCGATGCAAACCGCGTGGTAGACACGGCTGACGGTGTGGGTCTTGAGCTGGGCGGACAGCTTGGTGTGTGCCTCGTCGTTCTTGGCCACCACCAAAAGCCCCGAGGTGTCCTTGTCGATGCGGTGGACGATGCCGGGCCGCTTGACTCCGCCCACCCCCGATAGGCTGTCGCCGCATCGGTAGAGCAGAGCGTTGACCAGAGTCCCCGTGTAGTTTCCGGGAGCGGGGTGCACCACCATCCCCGTGGGCTTGTTGACCACGATGATGTCGCTGTCCTCAAAGACCACATCCAACGGAATGTCCTCGGGCAGTACATCGTACTCCTCGGCCTCGGGATGGGTCACGGTGAGGGTGTCCCCCGCCTTCAGCTTGGTGTTCTTGTCGGGGGTGACGGTCCGCCGCCCCTTCCCTTCCCCGCTCGTGAGTGCCACACATCCCGACTCAATGAGGCGGACGGCGGCGGCGCGGGTCAGCTTCATGGCCGAGGCCTCGGTGAGGTAGCGGTCCAGCCGCACCCCCGCATGCTCTGCGGTAACGGTCAGGGCTTCCACACGGCTCTCGTAGAGCTCGGTATCCTGCCCGTTTTCCAAAATCTCCTCGGAGGGCATGAAAATGGGATCACTCATGGCCGTCATCCTCACCGCCATTCGGGGCGGTGGTCTCGCTCACTCCCTCGGTGTTATCCTCGGAAGCGTTGACGTTCTCAAACACCTCATCCCCTTCCGAAGCGTCGGAGATTTCCTCTTCTTCGACCAAAGCCCGCTTGGCAGCCTTCTCGGCCTTAGCCTCCTTCACCATTTCCAGGATCAGGTAGAGCACCATCAGCCCCGCGCCGACACAAACGAAGGAATCCGCCACGTTGAACACGGCGAAGTTGATGAAGCGGCAGTCGATCATGTCCACCACGTAGCCCAGCACGGTGCGGTCAATCATGTTGCCGATACCGCCGCCCACGATGAAGGACAGGGACAGCGCCTCCATCCACGGCATTTTTTCCTTCTTGATATAGGCGCGGTGGATCATATAGCCCAGAATGCCGATGATGGCTGCGGTAGAGGTCACCATGAACACCCAGCGTGCGTCCTTCATCATACCGAAGGCGGCCCCCGTGTTCTCCACGTAGGTCAGATGGAGCACGTCCTCAATGAGGGGCAGGGTGTCGATGGGCTTTAAGTGAAGCACCGTGAGATATTTGGTCAGCTGGTCGAGAAAGACCGTGACAATGATAACGGCAAGCCAGATGAGCATGGTAGCTCCTTTCTGTCATGAAAACAAATTTACTTGTACCTATTCGGCAAGCTTTTCAAATTAGGGTTTGTCGCTCTGCGATAAACCCTAATTTGAGTGAAATACGCCTTGCGGCGTGTGAAATACCTGCGGTGTGAAATTTGCGCTACGCGCAAGTGAAATATGCCTTTCGGCATGTTCAGGTGCAAAACCTTCGGTTTTGT
>JAFQOC010000154.1 GCA_017420845.1 Clostridia bacterium | reverse complement strand
CACCCTTTCCTGCAGGAACTACACTGCCATCCTCCATTGCGTCTTTAATATGCATGTATGTTACATATGGACCGAGGAGCTTCCACGCTTCCAAGGTGTCCTGTCCGCTCTGGACTTCATGGAGGCCACCGCCGATCCCAATTTCCAACCCGTCGACCCCGTGGAATTCTCTCCCGAGCAACTGGCGAACATCCGCGCCGCCACCCACGACTACCTCGACCGCGCCGCGAAGGAGCTGGGGGAGATGAAGTGGTATGAGCATAATCTGGTGACGCTGCGGGCGAAGGCGGCTCTGCGGGATGCGGGGTATGAGGGATGAAACGCATATTTCCCCACCTCGCCGCCCCTGTCTGCGGTCTTGCGGCGGGTTGGACGGTCTACTGCACCCTTGACCTGCTCATCATCGTGGGGATGGGGCTGGATCAGTACCCTCGGTTCACGCCCTTCCTGGCCGTGAACGTTCTCCTTGCAGGGGGGATTACCCTTGCCTTGGGGTATCTGACTCTGCGGCTGTGGTACCGCCACGAGCCCCGACGGTGGCCGCTGATCCTCTACGCCGTGGAGGCCTTTGCCGCGCTGGTGATGGGGATGCACGCGTGCGCGACGGTGTTGGCACTGTTGCGGTGGATATTTTGAAGGTGTTTTTATAAACGAATTTTTACAATTTTGTTCAGAAAATCAGAATGTCAAACGATCGGTGTGTTCTATGTGGCGGAGCGGTGAGGGCACCGCTCCCTACAGATATTTGATGAGCCCGACAAACCCAAATATGAAACCATATGAAAGGAGTTTGTATGATGACCGAAAAACGCTTTGCCCCCGCCCGCTTGATCCCTTTTCTGTGCCTCCTGCTCCTTCCCCTCGGAGCTATTGCCTTGGGAATCATGCTTTTGACCGTTAACACGCTGTTCAACGCCGCCTTTGCCGTGACCTTCGGTGTCCTGCCCCTTTGCTTTATCCTGCTTTTATGGCCGATCTGGATGACGGGAAAACCGAAAGCGTGGCTTCGCGTTCTTCTGTCGGTGGTTTTGTCCGTGGTGTTTCTGCTTTCTGTTCTGTTCATGATAGCCGTGGGCAAATATGAAATGCTGGACTGCTATGAGGGAGATGAAATGACCGCCCCCTACACCGAGATGCAGAAAAAGAATTCCTTTATGCCTCCGCTCTCGGACGTGGGTGCTCCCGAGGAAACAGCCTACTACGACTATTTCTCCCAGCAGATGGGCTTCTTTACCTGCGACGCGGAGATCCTGATTTGCCGCTATAGCGGGGAGGCCTACAAGCAGGAGAAGACCCGGCTGGAAAACGCATACACCTTCAAAACAGATCCTCTGAAGGGGTGCGGCTATACCTGCGATGCGACCGCCGAGCTGGATGAGTACGCCTTTCGGGTCGTAGCCTATGAGGAGGGCGGCTCGTGGGATGAGTATTTCCCTAAAAGTATGTTTCTCATCGCTACCAATGACGCCACCCGCGAGATCGTCTATCTGTCCTTCTGTGACGACGATCTGGACTATATTGAGGATCTGGCCGAGTTCATCCGCAACGATTGCGGGTGGCAGCACATCCGATGAATCAAAAAAAGCCCTCCCGGCATGACGCTTGGGAGGGCTTTTTGTGTGAAGATTTGGGGTTTATCGGGGAGTCGGCCGCTTCCATTAGCCTTCCCCAGCGGGGAAGGTGGCACGCCCGAAGGGCGTGACGGATGAGGAGATCGGGTTGAGTTTTCCCATACGGGTGTGACAAACCCCTTGATATATCAGGAAGAATCTACACCAGACACCGAGCTGTGTGCCGCTCTCCTCATCCACCGCTTCGCGGTCCCCCTTCCCCGCTGGGGAAGGCAGGGGAACGTACCACTAAACCCCAATTTGAAAAACTCTACCCTTCAAACTCCCCCAGATACCTCTCCGCCTCCTCCCGCGAGCGGAAGGTCACTACGGTTTTGTGGGGGTATTTCTCGATCAATTCCAATATCCTCGGTTTACTCTCGGTCTCAAAGGCGCGGATGAAATCCAGAAACTCCTCGTCGTCTCCCTCCTCCACCCAGGGCATATCCGACCGCTTCTGCCCCCTCCTGGCGCGGACCCCCGCGAGACACACCTCGGCGGGGTAGTCCAGAAAGAACAGGATATCGCAGGCGGCGATCCGCCACTCGATGGTGGAGCCGTAGTTGCCGTCTATGATCCACTCGTCTTTTTCGATGATCTGACGCTGGATGGCGCGGAATTCCTCCTTCGGGAGGGTGGTGCGGTCGGATCTCCAGTAGATGGCGTCCAGATGGTACAGGGGCAGACCCACTCGGTCGCGGAGGGCGCGGGAGAAGGTGGATTTGCCGCCCCCGGGACAGCCGATGACGGCGACCCGCTTGTAAGGGAACCTTTCCATGATCCGCCCCTTCCTTTACGCCTCGCGGTAGGTGAGGAGCAGAGACTGCCGCTTCTCGGGGATGGTCAGGGTCAGGCCCTCCTCCCGCAGGGTAGTACCCGCCACGGTGAAGCTCTCCCCCGTGTCCTCGTTGGTGAAGATATACTCTCTTCTGCGGTCAATGCCCCCAAGCTCCACGTGGGCTTGCTCATAGGGACACATGGCGCGGCGGAAGGCCAGGATCAAGCCGCTTCCCTCGGAGCGGGCGTGGTACTGGGAGGCCACCCAGGTGGTGTTGATGTCCGAGGGGGGAATGAGGGGGTAGAAATCCTCGGCGAAGTAGTGGCGCAGGCGGGCGTACTCGCCGAAATACTTCTTCGCCCAGTCGAAGGGCTCGTTCATGCCCCCTACCCGCCATTCGGGGTCGGCATGCTCCCAGGTACGCACCGTCATGCCGTTGGTGTAGGCACTGCGGAAGCTGTAGGTGTCCCCCAGGGTAGGGCCGTAGCCGATGCCCGAGTAGGGGTACCACCAGGCCGCCCGCATATTGCTGTTCTGGTTGCCCTCGGGGCAGACGTCCCAGATGCACTGGTAGTCGCTTCGCCACAGCGGCACCGAGCGGGACAGCATCTCAATGTCGATGCGGTGGCCGCCTCCCGCGCAATCGTCGATGAGCAGGTGAGGGAAACGCTCCAGCAGAGCATCCCAGAACCGCCACAGATTGTTGATGTGATGCACCTCGGTAGCGCCCGACCGCTCGCCGTTCGGGTCAGCGTCCCGGTCGGCGCGGGTCCAGGTGGCCAGGGGGTTGAAGTTGAAGTCCTGGCGGTAGCAGTCCACCCCCACCTCGGCGATCACCTTGGAGATGCGCTCGATGAGACGGTCGCAGACCTCGTCCTTGCCGATGTCGATCAGCACGTCGTTGTCCTCGGGGCTGTTGGTCCAGAGATAGTCAGTCCACTCACAGACCGACCGCCGCATCCGCTCGGGCTCGAACCAGAGCTGGAACCCCATCCCCCGCTCGTGGAGGAAGTCGGTGACGTCGCGGTAGCCCCCCGGGTGGTAGAACTTGTTGACCTCCCACGTGCCCACGTTGCCCCAGTCGGCGGACTGGGTGGCGGTGGTGGTGGAGCGGAGCGGCTCGTACCAGCCCGCGTCCACCCAGCAGTAATCGAAGGCATCCAGCCCGTGGGACAGGATACCCTCCCAGCGCTCCATCAGCTCGTCGGAGGGAATACCGCCCCAGAAGATGGCGGAGAAGGGGCATTGGGTTCCTCGCACACCCTTGAAGCGGCCCATGGGGGACACGGCCTCGCGGACGTAGCGCCGCCAGAGGTTGTGGGCGTTGACCTGCCCCTCTCGGTAGGCCATGACGGTGGCGGAGGAGGTGCGGAAGGACTCTCCCGGCTCCATGCGCAGAGAGATCTTCTCCACGCTGTGGCGGATGCGGAGATCCTCCTCCCCGCGGTCGAAGTAGGCGCGCCACTGACCCGTCCAGCCCAGAGCGGTCAGCACACCGTTTTGCTGTGTGCCGCCCTCGTTGACCTCAAAGAAGGGGGCAGTACCCATACCGCTCCGTCCCGCGTTGCAGGCGGCCTCGTGATGGTCTCCCGCCCAGAGGCGGTAGGGGCGGACGGTGTGGTCGTAATCGTTGATGTTGGCGCCGTCCGAGATGAAGAGCCGCAGGGACTTGGGCTCCCAGGTAAACTGGCGGTCGCGGCGGGTGCGGGGCTTATCGGGGGCCATGGGGACGGTGAGATCGCAGTCGCAGACCTGACTGAGGAGGGCGCTTCTGCGGTCCGTGGGGTTGCTCCAGTAGTTGGTCCACTTGGTCACGCCGTAGTCCTGCAAAAATTCCGTGACCACGGTCAGCTCCACCCCGTCGGGGAGGGTGTAGACCACCCGATCCGTAAGGGACTTGGCGGTGATCTCCAGCTCATCGAAGGGGACGCCGTCGTAGAGGAAGGAGAAGGCGGGGATCAGAATGGGGCGCACCGAGGGGGCGCGGCAGGCGCAGATGAAGTCGTTCAGTGGCTCGCAGGAGGGCTGGGTACTGCGGATGCGCTCGTTCTTGCCCGCGTCGTAGCGGTAGTGCGTTCCTTCGGCCTCTCCCTTGCCCGCGTAGATGAAGGTGTGTAAGGGGTCGCCGTTCTGGTTGGGACGGACGAAGACCACATCACCGGGGAGGAGGTCCTCCACTCTGTCGATGCGGGTAAAGCCCTGCTCCAGACACCAGTCGGTGAGCCAGGGGCCGCTGACGCACTTGCCGTGGACGTAGGGCTGATCCGTAAAGCCCGCGCGGTACAGGACCCAGTCTACCAGGCGGTCACAGCTGATGATGCGGGCGTCGTGGTTGAAGGCGGGGTTGATGGGGGCGTGGCCGTAGACAAATTCCTCGTCGCGGATGGTGTCGCAGATGCACTTGGCGTGATAGAGGATGGTGGAGCTGATCTCCCCACCCGCGGCGTAGAGCATCCGCCCCGCGGTGTCGTAGACAGCGCTGCCGTAGAGGATATTCTCATCGGCGAAGGCGCGGGCTTCCTCAAAGGAGTGGAAAACGGTCAGGGGCGCGCGCTCGGCGGAGGGAGCGGTGCGAACGGTGTAGAGTGACATAAGGTGCTCTCCTTTCGGGAATTTTGTCGGTATATGTATATTGTAGCATTTCATATGGAGCCTGTCAAGTATTCCCTTGAAATTCACACAAAAACATTGACTTTTCACCGAAAAAATGATATGATATAGATACCTATGATCTCATACCCTACGAAAGGATACTATCGCCATGAACGAGTTTATCATCCGGGCCAATTACCACCAGGATCCCTCCACCCTCCACGTGGGCTGCGAGGCTCCCCGCGCCTATTTCATCCCTTATCAGAACGAAAAGACCGCTATGGCGGGCAATCGGAACGCCTCCCATCGCTTTGTCACCCTCTGCGGTGACTGGGACTTCACCTTCTACAAGTCTCTCCGCGACCTCCCCGACTTCACGGCGGAGGGCTTCGTTTCGGACAGCCAAAAGATAGGCGTCCCCCGCTCCTGGCAGACCATGCTCGGTCGGGGCTACGATACACCCAACTACGTCAACGTGGCCTACCCCATCCCCGTAGATCCCCCCTTCGTCCCCGATGATAACCCCTGCGGCCTCTACTGCCGTACGGTCAAGCTCCACCCCGCCATGCTGGAGGATAAGTCGGTCTACCTCAACTTCGAGGGCGTGGACTCCTGCTTCTACCTCTTCATCAACGGACAGTTCGTGGGCTACAGCCAGGTCAGCCACATGACCTCGGAGTTCGAGGTCAGTAAGTACCTCCACGCGGGGGAGAATCTCATTCAGGTGCTGGTGCTGAAGTGGTGTGACGGCACCTACCTGGAGGACCAGGACAAGTACCGCTGGTCGGGCATCTTCCGCGAGGTCTTCCTCCTTTTGCGCGATCCCGTCCATATCGTGGATATCCACGCCCGTCCAGCCGTCAACGAGGCCTACACCCGCGGAGCTTGTCCCACCGAGATCACGGT
The DNA here is from genome assembly GCA_017420845.1 of Clostridia bacterium. Taxonomy (GTDB): domain Bacteria; phylum Bacillota; class Clostridia; order Oscillospirales; family CAG-272; genus CAMEON01. Next base: position 1,401 of record JAFQOC010000154.1, on the reverse strand, counting down.
CAGCGGTGAGGCTCTGGTAGAGTACAAGCTCCTGCGCCCCAACGGCATGCAGATCGAGTCGGGAAGCCTCTTCATCAAGGGGAAGGGAACCATTGACTTCCTCGTGGACGCACCCGAGCTGTGGTGCGACGAGGAGCCCAACCTCTACACCCTCCTCATCACCTGCGGCGGCGAGACCATTCCTGTGAAGGTGGGCTTCCGTACCGTCGAGATCAAGGACGGCGTGCTCTACTTCAACGGCGAGAAGATCAAGCTCAAGGGTGTCAACCGCCACGACAGCCACCCCATCCTGGGCTCCGCCACCCCCGTGGATCACATGATCCGGGACCTCATGATCATGAAGCGGCACAATATCAACTGCGTCCGCACCAGCCACTACCCCAATGATCCCCGCTTCACCGCCCTGTGCGACGAGTACGGCTTCTACGTCATCGACGAGACCGACATCGAGACCCACGGTATGGCCATGGTGGGCAACTGGGACGAGTTCACCGACAGCGATGCATGGACCGCCGCCTACCTGGATCGCGTAGAGAGGATGTTCGAGCGGGACAAGAACCACCCCTGCGTGCTCATGTGGTCCCTGGGCAACGAGTCGGGCGTGGGTAAGAACCAGCGCAAGATGAGCGAGTACCTCCATGCCCGCGACCCCAAGTGCCTGGTCCATTGCGAGGACGCATCCCGCCGTTCCTCCGACCGCCTGTGGGGGGACATGAAGGGCAAGACCGACGAGGAGATCGGTACCGCTCTGGAATGTGACTACATCGACGTGGAGAGCCGTATGTATCCCTCCCCCGACGATATCCGCTCCACCTATTTTGACCGCCATGTCTACACCAAGCCCCTGTTCCTTTGCGAGTACTCCCACGCCATGGGCAACGGCCCCGGATGCCTGAAGGAGTACTGGGACATCATCTACGCCGAGGACGGCTTCATGGGCGGCTGTGTCTGGGAGTTCATCGACCACTCCGCCGCCATCGGTGAGGATCGCATCGGCGACCCCCACTTCACCTACGGCGGTGACTTCGGCGACCACCCCCACGACGGCAATTTCTGCGTGGACGGTCTGGTCTACCCCGATAGACGCCCCCACACGGGACTGATGGAATACAAGCAGGTCATCAAGCCCTTCGCCGTGGAGTCCTTCGACCCCGCTACGGGCAAGGTGGTCATCAAGAACCGCCGCTACTTCACCGATCTGTCGGATCTGGACTTCGTCTGGACGGTAGAGCGCAACGGTGAGACCGTGGCAAGCGGCCGCGCCCTCCTCCCCGTGGAGCCTCAGGAGACCGCCGAGCTGGTCATCCCCGCCGAGGCCTGGAATACCGACGGCGACCGCTACGTGACCGTCACCGCTTACCAGAACACCGCCACCCCCTGGGGCGAGGTGGGCTTTGAGGT
>JAFQOC010000153.1 GCA_017420845.1 Clostridia bacterium | reverse complement strand
TCGTTTTTGTAGAGGGAAAAGACCTGGGTCTTGTCGGTGTAGCGGTTGTAGTAGGGACAGTGCATGATCTTGTCGATGTCATGCACGAAGGTGGGGCGCCAGACGCTCCCCTTGTCCTTGACCAGATTGCGGCGGCGGATGACACCGCTGTCGGCAAATGCTACGGCAGGGAAGGTATGGCTGTCCCGATCCGTCTGGATCCGCTGGGTCATTTCCGCGGAAAGAACCTCGTATTTGGGCATAGGGATACCTCCAATGTGTAATGGAGAGGTTTACATGGAGATTGCCACGTTCAGAGCGGTCGCGCCATGTAATGCTCGGTTTGTTTGAAAAAAAGCAAAGTATTTGGGTCACATAGACATTGCTACATTCAACGCGGTCGCGCCATGTAATGCTCGGTTTGTTTGAAAAAAAGCAAAGTGTTTGGGTCACATAGACGTTGCTACATTCAACGCGGTCGCGCCATGTAATGCTCGGTTTGTTTGAAAAAAAGCAAAGTATTTGGGTCACATAGACGTTGCTACATTCAACGCGACGGTCATCATATCGGTAAAGGTATTCTGTCTGGCGTCGGAGTCCAGAGCCTCGCCTCGGAGAATGTGATCCGAAACCGTGCAGATGGCCAGGGCGTTTTTGCCCGCGGCGGCGGCGTTCATGTAGAGAGCGGCGGCCTCCATCTCCACGCCCAGCACACCCATCCTGTACCAGCCGTCGTTGAACGTGGGATTAGCGTTGTAGAAGACGTCGGAGGACAGAAGGTTGCCCACCTTGTAGCGCACGCCGATGGCCTCGCACTCGCTGACGGCGCGGCGGAGAAGCTCGTAGGAGGCGATGGGCGCGAAGCTACCGCCCAGGCCGTACTGATCCTGATAATTCGAGTTGGTGCAGGCACCCATACCGATGATGATGTCGCGAAGACGCACGTCGTCGGCCAGTCCACCCGCGGAGCCGATGCGGATGATGTTCTCCACACCGAAGAAGTTGTACAGCTCATAGGAGTAGATGCCGATGGAGGGCATACCCATGCCGCTGGCCATGACGGATACGGGGACCCCCTTGTAGGTGCCGGTGTAGCCCTGAATGCCGCGGACGTTGTTGACGAGGCGGGCATCAGTCAGAAAATTCTCAGCCACAAATTTGGCGCGGAGAGGATCACCGGGCATCAGAACGGTTTTGGCGAAATCTGCGGGAGTTGCCTTGATGTGGGGAGTAGGGTAAAGGTTGCTCATGGTTGTACCTCCTGTGTTTGGTATATGTTGATGGTTTGGTTGATTTGGTTTCAAATTTGGGTTTATCTTTGCCTTCCCCAGCGGGGAAGGGGGACCACCGCAGGTGGTGGATGAGGAGAGCGGGTTAAGATATTCTAACTGGTGTCCAATTTAAAATGGCTATATATGCAAAGCGTTTTCCACACCAAGAGCCAAAACTTATGCGGCTCTCCTCATCCACCGCTATCGCGGTCCCCCTTCTCCGCTGGAGAAGGCTCACGAGGAAAGCCAACAGCCCGCTAAACCCCAATTTCACTCTTCCTTCTGTCCCCGAATGGCCTCCATCCAGCACTTATGACACATCGCCAGATAGCAATCATTTCCACCCAACATGACCTGTGCGCCCTCGGTGACCACCCGCATATTCCCGTCCAGACGGGCGTTGACGGTGGCCTTGGAGCCGCAGGAGCAGATGGTCTTGATCTCGGCAATGGAGTCGGCCACCTCAAAGAGACGGCGGCTCCCCTCAAAGAGATGGCAGAGGAAGTCGGTACGAAGCCCGAAGCAGAGAACGGGGATGTTGTGATCGTTGACAATGGCGCGCAGGGCATCCACCTGGGGCTCGGTGAAGAACTGGCATTCGTCGGCGATGATGACGTCATAGTTTGTATAACCCTCGCGATAGAGGGACAGAAGATCCGTGTCGCGGGCGACAGGGAAGCACTTTGCCTCCAGCCCTATGCGGGAGCGGATAACAGAAGCGCCGTCGCGAGTATCCAGGGCGGGCTTGATGAGCCAGACGCGCATGCCGCGCTCCTCATAGTTGAACTTGGTGATGAGCGCCTGGGCGGTCTTGGAGGACCCCATCGCGCCGTATTTGAAGTAAAGCTTGGCCATGTCTTGACTCCTTATGAAAAATTGGACAATTACCATATTATTATATCACATTTGAGGAAAAAAAGAAAGGGGGTAGCGGTCAATTCCTCTCCACAAGGCAAAATTTCGTCATTTTGGACGATTGGGTATCGCTTTTTTTACCCGACTCGGCAAAAAACTTTACTCAATTAGCACGGGGAAGGAGGAAAAAATTGCAAAAAAACGCTCGGTGACGGATCCTTTTTTTTAAAAAATATTGATTTCCGTGGAGATTTGTGCTATAATGTACTTGTAGAAAATTTTTCATCTCTCGAAAGGGGTACAAAAAATGGCAAAGAGCGTGCAAGACATTCTGACTCTCATCGCAGAGCAGGGAATTAAAATGGTGGATTTTAAAATGGTTGATATCAACGGCCAGTACCGTCACGTCACCATTCCCGCCGAG
>JAFQOC010000152.1 GCA_017420845.1 Clostridia bacterium | reverse complement strand
CGGTCAGCTCGGCAGTGAGGCGCTCGGCGTAATCGTCGCGGAACTCACCCGGGTTGGGGGAGAGTCCGTAGTAGGACAGAAGTCCTGTGACGGCGTCGGTCAGCTCCAGAGCCATCTCGCGGCGGTCTTCCTCAGAGGTGTTGGTGCCAAAGCCGTTCTCCAGGATCTGGGCGCACAGGCTCTGGCGGTGATCCTCGGCGGCACGGGCGCGGGACACGATGGTGCCGATGATGGCGGCGATCCCCACCACGACAGCCAGCACGGCCAGGCCGATGAGGCTGGCGCGGGTAACGGCGGCGGCCATGGCATCCTCCTCGCCCGTGGTCTCCTCGGAGGAGCCGTTCTCGTCGGTCTCCTCCTCGCCCATGTCGGGGGCGGTTGTCTCCTCCTCGGGAGCGGTGGTCTCCTGATCGGGCAGGATGGGGTTCACAGGGGTAGAGCCGGCGGTGTTGCCCACACCGTACATACCCACGTAGTACTGGGGAGTGGCCTCGTATTGGATCCAGCCCACACCGTCGTACCAGACCTCGATCCAAGCGTGTGCCTGGTAGTCGCGGATGTAGCCGCCGTAGACGAATTCGTCACGGCTGATCTTGGTCAGGTCGTTGCCAATGTATCCCTCCACGTAGCGGACGGGAATACCCATCTCACGCAGGAGCAGAGCGGCGGCGGAGGCAAACTGCACGCAGTAGCCCTCCTTGGTGTTGCGGAGGAAGTTCTCCACGCCGTCCAAAGTCTCGTCCACGGCGGTCAGATCGGGGGTGATGGTGTAGGTGCAGCCCATCTCGTCGATGATGTAGTCAATGACGTTGCGGACCAGCAGATCCCGCTGCATATAGATCGAAGGATCCGAGGCATTGCGGAGAGCCGCCAGGGTCACGTCGGCGCGGTCGTTGACCACGTCTCTGTGCTGAACCGTGTAGGAATCATCCTCCTCCGTCTCGGGGTCGTCGGGGATCAACTCCTCGGTGATGACCACCCGCTCGGTATGAGCCTGGGCCTTGATGGTAGCGGCCAGTTCCTTGATATAGGCACTGTCCGAGGTGTCCAGATAGGTGTTATAGACGTAGTCGCCGTAGCTCTTCTCGGTGTTCAGGAAGGCCATCAGGGCGGCGCGCTCCTCGTCGGTCATGCCGCGGTCGTACTCGTCCACCAGATTCACGTCTACGGGGGTTCCCGCATCATCCAGGTAGGGAGATCCCACGTCGGTCACAGAGGTGCCCACGACGCGGGTACCATCCATCTTCAGGGTCAGGATGCCGTAGGGGGTGGTGATCACGTAGCTCCGATCGTCACCGCGGGCAACCTGATCGGTGTCGTGGTAGAAGCGCCAGATCCGCTCTTCTCCGCTCCGCTTGTAGGTATAAACGAACATGGTCAGCCCGTTCTTCCCTTCCTCGGTCATGAGGGTCAGGTAGCTGGAGACCGAGCCGTCCACGTTCTCGTGGAAGCCGGAGCGAGCCAGCAGAGCCTCCTTCTGGAGGTTGTATGCCGCCTGCAGGGCCGCCTGTCTGGCAATCCAGCTTTGGTCGGTCATGATGGGGGCGTAGGCCATGGTAGCGTAGGCCAGGCCGTTTTCGTTGAACTTACGGCCGGTGTAGAGACCGTCGTAGTAGTTGACAAAGGTCAGCTTGCTCTCAGAAGTGGAGGCGTACTCCATGAGCCCGTAGGCGGGGTCAAAGGAGGTGGGAAAATAGGTTAGGGTGGAAGGGCTGTTGACCCGACGCATGCTGACAAGCAGATTCACAAAGCCGTAGGCCTGATTTCCCTTGTACTTGGTGAGCAGATTCTCGGTGTACTCGGGATCGTCCACAAGCTCGGGCTTCATGAAGTGGTAGAAGCCGTACTTCAATTCCTCGGAGGGAGAGGAATCCTTGCCGAACAGCTTTTGGTACTCGGAAAGAGTCTCCTCGTCCACCGCCAGCCAGGCACCGTCCCGGTAGTCGGTACCCACCCAGCCCCGGAAGTAGTAGTTCATGTTGTAGCGGGACTGGATGTAGAACATCTGCTTACCGGTAAACTCCAGCTGCTCCAGCTTGGTGGAATGGGGCTCAAAGTTGTCGCTGTCGGCCTTGTATTCCAGGCGGTCCAGCTCGTTATCATCCCCTCGGAGGAGGGCGGTGACATAGTTTCTGGCCAGCTCCATCTTCTCGTCGATGGCGGCAATGGTGTTGAAATTGCCCTTGATGAGCATGGAGGGCAGGGCAATGGCGATCAGACAGGCCAGGAGCACGGCGGCCGCCGCGAAGCCGCCCATGGCGGTGCGGGACTGCTCGGTGATCCGATCGTAGGCCTTGACGGCACGGACCTGCTTCATCATGGCCTTACGGGCCTTTTTCTCCGCCTTCTTGGCGGCAGGGTCGGCCTTGGTCCGGACAGGCTTTTTCTTTTTGCTTCCGAAGTAGTCGGTCAGCTCGTCCTCCATCGTCACAGCATGCTCGCGGCGCTTGCGACGCATCTCGGCCTTGCTCTTCTTTCGATCCCGACGGGCAGCCATAGCCGCCTCGTACTCGGGAGGCATGGTGGGCCTGTCTGTGTCCTCGAACAGCTTGAGCTCGGTATCGTAGGCCTTCCGATCCTTACCGTGATACAGTCGGTCGTAGGCCGCCATGACCAGCATGGAGGCGAAGGAAACGATGACCAGGGTAATGCCCAGATTGGACTCAATGCGGTTGCTGTAGATATTGAAGGTCAAAAGCACCACCAAAAAGGTAGTAGCCACGATGGCGGGGGGCACGATCTTGACCTTTCTCGCAAAGCAGGCGGTGAACAGCACCGTGACCAGCAGAGTCAGAAGGCAGACACCCGCCACCATCAGCTCCTCATGGGGAGTGGAGGAGGAAATGGGCGCCTTGTACTGGACGTAGGCCAGATAACCGACCTTGTAAAGGCGGTCCAGCGCGGCGTTGTACATGCTGAGCAGTCCGTAGTACAGGTTCAGGGGCAACCGGGGGTTGAGAGCCACCAATCCGCCCACCGCACCTACGGCGACCAGAGAGGAGAGCCATTTCCAGATGCCTCCCAGACGGAAGATCATCCCCAGGGTCACCACCGCCAGAGCCGTCAGGAATACGGCGGCATTGGACACGCCGAATTCCAAAGCGCTGGAAATGAAGATCACCAGGCCTGCCGCCGCCAGCCAGATGACCAGAGCGCGGCAGATGAGTCCGCCCAGGCGGAAGAGGGGAGTACGCCCCGCCTTGTCGGGGGGGCAGACGATGGGGCGCTTATGAATGGGGAGAAGCACCTGCTCCTCGGCCGCCTTGCGGGCGCGGGTCTTGCGGGGCTTCTTGATTTTTTTGTTCTTGGTACCGGCGAAGTCGGCGGTCTTGGAATTATGCTTCATCGGGCTTGCCTCCTTCGGGTCGGGTTACGTTGAAGCCGCCGGCGGTCAGGGACAGACCGTTCGCGGCCAGCTGCTCACGGCAGCCTTCCAGGTACAGGGCGCGGTCACGGGGATAGCGGAACCGCTCCTCGGGATTGTAGAGCACCACCTCGGCAGAACCAAAGCTGCCCGCATCCGAAACACCGGGCAGTCCGCAGAGATCCGAGATCATGGGGGCATCCATGGTGGATACCACGAAGAGCTGCTTGGCGCTCTGAATGTCCGAGATCATGGCGGTCAGGCTGGTGACCTTCTTATCGGGGGCGCAGAGGGGGGCGGTGGCGAAAAGGTGGTAGATATTCTCAAACTGATCGACCCCGCGCAAGGGGTAGGCGAATACGCCGGTATCCGAGCGGCGGTCAAACCACAGGAGGAGCACCTCGTGCCCCTTACGAAGCTCGGCCAGCACCGAAGCAATGGTCAGCTCCACCACACCGTCAGCCAGATATTCGTTCATATCCTCGTAGTACAGAGGGGTGGCCAGCTCATGAACGTCCACGGTCTCCGCCTCAGCCACGGCTGCCTCGGCAGCATCAAGGATGCGGCGGTCGGCGGCACCGTTCTTGGCGTCCAGGGATTCGGCCACGGCGGCTCTCTGATCCAGACGAGCCTTGAGTGCCTCGTCCGAAAGGGCCACTGTTTCGGCGGTTTCCTTGATGCGCTTGCTCTTCTTTTTGCGGTCGGCGG
>JAFQOC010000002.1 GCA_017420845.1 Clostridia bacterium | reverse complement strand
TAGCACCTAAGGACAGAAAGATCGCGATGGTTTTCCAGAACTACGCTCTTTATCCTCACATGACTGTGTTTGAGAACATGGCCTTCGGTCTGAAGCTGAACAAGACTCCTAAGGAGGAGATCAAGCGCCGTGTAGAAGAGGCGGCGAGAGTGCTGGATATCACCCACCTGCTCGACAGAAAGCCCAAGGCTCTGTCCGGTGGTCAGAAGCAGCGTGTGGCTCTGGGCCGCGCTATCGTCCGTAACCCCAAGGTATTCCTTCTTGACGAGCCTCTGTCCAACCTGGACGCTAAGCTCCGTGCTGCCATGAGAACCGAGCTGACCAAGCTGCACGCCCGCGTCGGTACCACCTTCATCTACGTTACCCATGACCAGGTCGAGGCTATGACCATGGCTACCCGTATCGTGGTTATGAAGGACGGTCTGATCCAGCAGGTCGACACGCCTCAGAACCTCTACGATTCTCCCTGCAACCTGTTCGTCGCAGGCTTCATCGGTACCCCCCAGATGAACTTCATCAACGGTACCCTGAACAAGAAGGGCGAGGATCTGTACTTCGACTTCGAGAACGTTTCCGTCAAGCTGCCCGCAGAGAAGGCCAACAACCCCGCTCTGAAGGACTACATCGACCAGGAGGTCGTTCTGGGTCTGCGTCCCGAGTGCATCTATGACCAGCCTGCTCAGGTTGAGGCTCACGCCGACGCTGCTTTCGAGGCATTTGTCGACGTCACCGAGCTGATGGGTGCCGAGATCTACCTGTACCTGAACGTCGGTAAGTCCGAGGAGGGTGACGGTAAGATCAAGATCGTCAACGACGGTACCAACCTCATCGCCCGCGTCTCCTCCCGCTCCCAGTCCCGTGCCGGCGACACCATTAAGATTGCCTTCGACACCAGCCGTTGCCACATCTTCGACAAGGACACCGAGCGTTGCATTTGCCACTAATTCTTACATTTCGCTCCCCCGCTCTGCGGGGGAGTTTTTTTATGGAAACAGGGGTGTCTCCTGCGGGAGACACCCCTGTTGTTGCTGCTTTGATTATACGATCAGATACCCAATTCCCTCCAAGGAATCCTTCCTGTCGGGGACCCCGCTCCCGGGCAGATTGTTCGCCGCTGTCAGCGCCGCCATGGGGGCGTGGTAACGCTTGGCCACCGACCATACCGTATCCGCGGGAGCGGGGAAGCAGACCACGTATTCTCCGCGGCGGCGGGTGACCTCCTCCCCGGGGATGAAATCAGTCAGGGCCGTGAAGGGCGCGGGGGAGTGGGACCGGATAGCCACCGCCAGCTCTGCGTCGACGCCCACGCGCTCCCCGTCCATACGGGCACGGCAATTAACTACCGTCACGTTGCCATCAAAAAGAGTGATGTCGGTACTCCCCTTGGGGATTTCTTCCCCGCGGAGGAGGGCCTGGTCGTCGAACTCATAGCGGAAGGGAAGCTCCATATCGGCGGCGGTATACTCGCCGTCACGCAGAAGAAGCAAATGGCAACGGCATTTTCCCGTCAACACCGAGCGAAGCTTCCCGGGATCCGACACCAGCTCCTCGGGGATGGCCGTGGCGGATACGTCCACCACCCGTGCCGTCGGATCAACGCCCACCTCAGACAGGGGCAGTGAATCGCTCAAGGTAAAATTGCTGTTGAGAGCCCGAAGGGATCTTTGGGTGGGATAATCGATATAACGGCAGGTACCCTCGTAGCGGGTGGAGTATATGTCCTTGATATAGCTCACGGTCTCGTTTTTTTGAGCGCGTACCTCGCATACGACCCCCAGATCCACGTGCAAATGTCCCTCCTCCATGAGGACGCTGATTTCGGTGCAGTATCCGCAGGCCATAGCGGAACAGTCAGGCGTTACGCCCTCGGCTTCCACGCTATGATTGAAGGGGATCTTTCTATGGAGCAGTGTCAGCTCGGGAGGGGAAAAGGACTCCCGGGAGTCCTCCGCAAAGGCCAAAATGCTCTCCGCGGGGCAGAGGGTCAGCTTTACGGTTACCTCTCCCCGGCAGTGGACCTCGCCCGAGGCGGCAGAGGCCTCGGTCATCATGACCTGCCCTTCGGCGCAGACCACCCGCATTTCCCCGTCAGCAGGCGCCAGGATCACGTCGTCCTGCAGGACCAGGGGCTCCCCCATCCCCCGGTAAAGCCGTCCCACTCGGGCCGTGGACGAGAGGGTCTCGACGGTTGGGTCCCCCTCACTACCCTCGACGCGCAACGGGCACTCTCCGTACAGGCTCATCCGCGCTTTGACCTTGCAACGGATATGCAGTCGGCGGGGGGCGGTCACCCGTCCCACGGGGACCTCGGAGGACAGATCACAGATGCAGGTCATAGGCTCGCTGGCCGCCGCTGACAGCTCCGCGGCGTCCCAATCGGGTTCTGCCTCCAACCGATACTGGGTGGACAGAGGTGCGCAGTAGATCCCGCCGTCCTGCCCGACGTACAGCACGAAATAGTCCATGGTGCCCGTTATTTCGGTGCCGTTGCCTCCGGACGTGCAGGAGGGGGGAAGCAGGTTAACGCCAATGCGCAGCAATCGTTTGATCTCGGGCTGATAGTCCGGCAGAGTAAAATCCTCCGCAACCTCGGCGGTCAGATTTCGGACGGGAAAGGGAATCTGCACCGAGCCGCCCCCGGTGGTGTCTCCCATAAATTCGTTCATCATAGGGCTTTGTCTCCTTTGACTGTTTTTCATGGGTATTGTATGCGGGGGAGGCCAAGATTAGAACGGGGAGAGGGGATGCTTCAAATTGCAGTTTAGCGGGGTGAGGCCACCCACGTTTCCTCTACGGCAACGATGGGGGTCAAGGGGGCGAAGCCCCC
>JAFQOC010000151.1 GCA_017420845.1 Clostridia bacterium | reverse complement strand
TCCCGCCATTTGGGCAACAAACGCCGTTCCATGGAGCGGGTCACCGCCTCCTTGGGGGCGCTGAACCCCTTGGCCGTGCTGAGCCGCGGCTACGCCCTGGTGCAGACCGAGGAGGGAACCGTCATCCCCGCCGCCGCCGAGCTGAAGGTGGGGGACCGTGTCAGCCTCCGCTTTTCCGACGGCTCCGCCCGCGTGAGGGTGGAGGAGGTTGCGGGGGAAGGACGGGAATGAGGCCGTAAATTGCAGTTTAGCGGTGGGTTTCCTCGTCTCTTGCCTTCCCCAGCGGGGAAGGGGGACCGCGAAGCGGTGGATGAGGAGAGCGGATTACAGTTCTCTTACGGGCGTAATTTCTATTGGTATATCAAGGGTTTTGCTTGAACCCGTATGAAAAACCCATTTCGCTCTCCTCATCCGTCGCCTTCGGCGCCACCTTCCCCGCTGGGGAAGGCTAATGGACGAGGCCGCCCCCACCGACAAGCCCAATTTTGAAAAAACCAACCAAGAAACAAGGAGGTCACCTCTCATGAGTGAACCCAACACCATACAAGCCCCCGCCGACCTCCCCTTTGAGGCGGCCATCGCCCGTCTGGAGGTCATTGTCAAGACCATGGAGGGGGACACCGTTTCCCTGGACGAGTGCCTGTCCCTCTACGAGGAGGGCATCGCTCTGGTGCGCCGTCTGTCCCGGGAGCTGGACGAGGCCGAGCAGCGGGTCATGATCCTCCAGCGCACCCCCGACGGGGAGATCAAGCCCGCCCCCTTTACTTCCACCGAGGACTGACCGATATGGATATGATGCAGATTGAAGCTACGGCCAAGGCCATTGCTCAGAATGCCGGCATTACCCACGTGATCTCCGATGTTCTGCCTACAGACAAGTCCAATGCGGTGAAGAAGCTTCAGTCTGAAGGTCACAAGGTTCTGATGGTGGGTGACGGCATAAATGATGCGCCTGCCCTGGTTACCGCGGATGTCGGTATTGCCATCGGTGCCGGTACGGATATCGCCATGGGATCTGCCGATGTGGTACTGATGAACAATTCTCTTGCTGCCGTCAGTGGTGCCATCGAGCTGAGCAAGGCCACCATCCGCAATATCCGGCAGAATCTTTTCTGGGCATTTTTCTATAATACACTTGGCATCCCTCTGGCGGCGGGACTGCTGTTCCTTCCCTTTGGACTGCAGCTCAGCCCCATGATCGGTGCCGCGGCCATGAGCATGAGCAGTGTCTTCGTGGTCACCAATGCTTTACGGCTGCGCTTTTTTAAGTCAAAAACCGCTCCTGCCAACACAGCTGCGGTTCAGATAGATACCGAAGAAATCATTCTTGAGGAGGAAACAAATATGGAAACTGTGGTTATTAAGGTAAACGGCATGATGTGTGTACATTGCAAGGCACGGGTGGAGAAGGTCTGCAAGGCCGTTCCCGGCACCCAGGACGCCGTTGTTGATCTGCAGGCTAAGACTGTTACTGTTACCGGCAATGCGGATGTGGCCGCCCTGAAGCAGGCCATCACCGATGCCGATTACGAAGTCATCGAATAAGCCTATGTACAAG
>JAFQOC010000150.1 GCA_017420845.1 Clostridia bacterium | reverse complement strand
GGGGCTTCGCCCCCATCACCCCCTTAAAAGTTGAAACCCAACGCACCGATAAACCCAAATTTGAACACCAATCACTACAGCATACATCCCCCCTGGGATCAACCGCGGGGGATTTTTGTTTTTCCTGTTTTCGCACTTTTTCTCTTGCATTTGTTCGCTTCCCTACTTGACTTTCTTACAGAAATGTTGTACAATAAAGCCGTATCCCCCGAAAGGAAGTATAACACGATGAATCAAGTCAGAACTGCCGCTATTGGCCTGGGCGCACGCGGATATTCCATGCTCCACGCCCTGCTTTTACATATGGATAACGTAAGGATCACCGCCGTCTGCGACCTGTATGAGGATCGTCTGAGCCGTGCCGCCGACGCCGTGGAAAAGGTCTACGGAGAGGGAGGCCGCCCCTTTGCCTCCACCGACTACAAGGAGGTTCTGGACCGCGACGACGTGGACGCCGTCCTCATCATGAGTGCCTGGGAGTCCCACTTCCCCATCGCCTACTACGCCATGGAGCGGGGCATCGCCGTGGGTATGGAGGTGGGCGGCGCCTACTCCATCGACGATTGCTGGCAGCTGGTCCGCACCTATGAGCGCACCAAGACCCCCTTCATGCTCCTGGAGAACTGCTGCTACGGCGAAGCCGAGATGAGCGTCATGCATATGGTCAAGCTGGGCCTGTTCGGCGACGTGGTCCATTGCGAGGGCGGCTACCGCCACGATCTCCGCGACGAGATCATCTTCGGCAAGGAGAACCGCCACTACCGTCTCCGCAACTACTTGACCCGCAACTGCGAGAATTACCCCACCCACGAGCTGGGCCCCATCGCCCAGATTCTGGACATCAACCGCGGCAACCGCTTCCTGTCCCTGGTGTCGGTGGCCTCCAAGTCGGCGGGTTTGAATCAGTTCGCCGTTGATCATCCCAATGCCAATCAGGAGTTGGCCACCGCCAAGTTTGCCCAAGGTGACGTGGTGACGACGGTCATCAAGTGCGCCCGCGGCGAGACCATCACCCTCCATCTGGATACCTCCCTCCCCCGCCCCTACAGCCGCGGCTTTACTATCCAGGGCACCAAGGGTATGTACCAGGAGGACACCCGCTCCTTCTTCATCGACGCCGATATGGGCGGCAAGGAGCATTGGGACTGGTCCCCCGAGTGGAACAACCAGGTGAAATATTTTGAGAAGTACCGCCACCCCGTCTGGGTGGATTACCTCGCAAACGGCATCCGCGGCGGTCACGGCGGCATGGACGGTCTGGTGTACAACGAGTTCATCGAGTGTGTCCGTCTCGGCAAGCCCTGTCCCATCGACGTCTACGACGGCGCGGCCTGGATGGCGGTCACGGCTCTCTCCGAGGAGTCCATCGCCAAGGGTGGCGCGCCCGTAGCCTTCCCCGACTTCACAAGCGGCGCGTGGTGCGCGTACAGCGTGGAGGAGTAAGTGCATATGAAAACGACCCGACGGAGGGAATTTCCGTCGGGTCGTTTTTGTAAGTTTGGGAGAGGCTTTCAAATTGCAGTTTATCGGTGCGTTCCCTGCCTTCCCCAGC
>JAFQOC010000149.1 GCA_017420845.1 Clostridia bacterium | reverse complement strand
GTAAAGGGAACGTGGGTGGCCTCACCCCGATAAACTGCAATTTTACCTTCTCTTCCCACAGTCCCCGCAGAACTTGGCCGTAGCAGGATTCTTAGCCCCGCAGTCGGTGCAGAACCACTCGGCGGCGGGTCTGGGAGATCCGCAATCGGGACAGAACTTGCCGGTACAGGTGGCACCGCAGGCGCAGGTCCAGCTTCCGGAGGCAGCCGCGGGCTTGGGAGAGCCGCACTCGGAGCAGAATTTGCCCGTGTTCACGTGGCCGCAGGCGCAGGTCCAGCCACCGGCGGGCGCGGCGGCCGCGGTAGCCGCGCGATCCCTCTCCATCTGTTGCTGATTAGAGGCAGAGGCCGCACCTACGAAGCCGCCCCCCGCGTTCATGCCCATGCCCATGCCCATGAAGGCCTGAGCCGCGCCGTTCGGGTTACTGCCGGCGGCCTCCATTCCTCGGGCCACAGCACCCTGGACGTAGCCCTCACGAATGGAGGCATCCCCCAGCATGGCACCCTGGTTGCGCATGTCGATCATTTCACGGGACTTATCGTCGTAGGAAAGTCCGCCCAGACCCACCGAAAGCACCTCCATGCCGCGGAGATCCTTCCAGTCGGCGTCCAGCTCGTTCTGCATATAGCGGGAGAGCTCACGGGACTTGGAGACCACGTAGGAAACGCGGATGCCGTCAGCCGACATGGAGTTGATGGCCGCGCCCAGCGCCTCCAGGAACTCGTTGAGATACTGCTCGTTGATGGCGGTAATGTCCACCCTGTCGGCATTTTTGGGGACGACCTCTGTATAGAACTTAATGGGGTCGGTGATCTTGATGGAGTAAGTACCGTGGGCGCGGAGGAACAGCTCGGCGTTGTAGAAGCTGTCGAAGTAGCTGATGGGATTGCGAGTCCCGAACTTGATGCCCTTGATCTCCTGCAAATTGATGAAGTAGACCTTCTGAGCCGTCGAGGGCACGCCGCCGTATTTGATACGGGAGAAGGACTCCTTGATGGAGGCACCAAAGCCCCCCGCAAACAGAGAGGGCGCGGTGGTATTGTCCACCTTATAGTAGCCCTCCTCGGCGGTGAAATCCACGATCTTACCACCCTCCACCAGAATCATAAACTGGTTCGGGTAGACGTGGATGATGGAGCCGTCCGAGATGTAATCCTCGGTTCCCTTTTTGTTGCTGTTGCGTTTATCGTTCTTTCTGACCTTGACGCCCTTGGTAAAGAGGGTGGTCCCCCCCATATCGTCAGCCTCCAGGACCTCCAGCCATTGATCGGCCAGGCCTCCGCCCATGGCGCTGAATGTTGCCTTGATGATTCCCATTGCGTAAAATTCCTTTCTGTTTTCTATGATGGGAAGCCGGATGGCTCCCGGTAGCATGTATACGTGCTGAAAGCGCAAAGAGCGCATGCCATCCCTGACATACGCTCTTTGCTATTCATGGAAAAATCCCGCAAGGCCGTGTATACAGCTTTCGGAACCCTGTTTTGTTCAGGGCGGTGATCTATCCGCGGCTTTACTGCTCCCAACGTCCGCTCATCCTTCGGGACAAGTCAACCGCAGGGGATAGCGGGAGGTCTGCAAACCACCTCGTGAGTCGATCTCCTTTAATCTAATGTGGGTCACAATATCTGTATATCACGCACCCCGCAGGAAGGTCATGATTGGGAAATGAGGCTCAATCTTCCTCGTCGTTGTTGAGGTCGTAATCTGCCTCGTCAGAGAGCATATCGTCAAAGTAGTCGGCAATGTTATCAAACTCGTCGTCGTCATCGATGGTGACCAAAATGTCCTCGCCATTTTCGTCCTTCTCAGCCTTCAGGACCACGTACTCATATACGTCCTCTGCCTCGGGCTGATCGTCCACGGGAATCATGGCGTAGTAGGTGGTACCGTTCATCTCAGCGGAGGCGATGACCTCAAACTGGAGCTCGTTGCCCTCTTCGTCGGTCAGGGTATAGATCTCGCTCTGGAATTCCTTCTCATCCATGGTTGTACTTCCTTTCCGCAGGCGCGGTCAGCCGCCCTGCTACTTTACTTACAGTATCATTATACACCAAAACCCCGTTCTTGTCAACGGGGTTGGCTTATGTTTTTTTCTTCTGCGACGTGGCAAACTGCACAAAGGCGCTCAGTCACGCCCCCCGATCCCCAAAATCAGATCAAAGCGGCAATGACGGTATTGCTCACGGGCATCCCGGACTCGGTCAAAAAGACACGGCCCTCCTCCCGCCGCAGGAAGCCACCCTGCAAAAAGGGTATGCAGGCATCCCCGTATTTATGCCAGAAATCCTCGCCGAACCGCTCGGAAAATTCTTCCTCCGAAATGCCGTCGGACAGCCGCAGGGCGAGCATGACGTACTCGGCCTCGCGGTCAGCGGGAGTCAGCACCTCAGTAAACTCGGTGATATCCTCCCCGCGGAGGAACGCCTCCAGATCCCGTGACTGACCGAACCGCACCCCGTCCATGCAGGAATGGGCGGCTACGCCGATTCCCAGATAATCGCGGCATTGCCACGTATGGAAATTGTGACGGGAGCGGAAACCCTCACGGGCAAAATTGGATATTTCGTAGTGCTCGTACCCGGCCTCCCGCAGGGTAGCACAGGCCTGCTTCCAGAGATCGACCGCCTGCTCGTCGGCCGCATCCTCGTCGGCGGGAAGTCCCAAAGCCGCCCGTCCTCGGCGGTAAAAGGGGGTCCCCTCCTCCAGCATGAGGGTGTAGGCTGACATATGGGTCGGCTCCAGAGAAAGGGCGCGGGTAAGGGTATCCGCCAGCGTCGCGGGGGTCTGGTGGGGGATCCCCAGCATGAAATCCAGATTGATGTTCTCAATGCCGACGTTGCGGAGAAGCCCCACGGTCTCCACCACGTCCTCCCAACGGTGAAGACGTCCCAAGGTCTTCAGCTCATCCTCCTGAGCCGATTGCGCCCCCATACTCACGCGGTTGACCCCGCACGTATGCCAGACCATGGCACACTCGACGGAAACGGCGGCGGGATTGGCCTCCACCGTGATCTCGGCGTCGGGCAGGAGGTTGAAGGAAGCGTGAATGGCCCCCATCAGGCGGCGAAAGCAACGAGTGGACAGCAAGGACGGCGTGCCGCCCCCGAAATAGACGGTATCCACCGGGCGAAGGGAGGACAGGTACTCATCCGTCCATTTCCCGGGTCCCGACGGACCGCGGTAGCGCTCTCCCGCTTCGTGAATGCGGCGGGCAAGCTCCTCTGTGTAGGCCTCCATCAGCTCCGTCGATGGGCGGGGGTAGGAGCAGAAATCGCAGTAGGGGCACTTAGACATGCAAAAAGGGATATGCAGGTATAGTCCGATGGGTTGTTGGTTCATGGGAACTCCTTGATCATGGATAAATTAGATGATTGCGAAATATTCAAATTTGGGTTTATCGGTGCGTATCTTTGCCTTCCCCCGCGGGGAAGGGGGACCGCGAAGCGGTGGATGAGGAGAGCACTTGTAGGCCAGCGTTCCGGGTGAGCGGTCAACTATCCTACCGTTTTTCGGATCTCGGAAACCAAGAAAATGAATCTGTATCAACCTTTTTGACGCATCTATCCATATGGTTGTAGGAACATAACTGTAATCCCAGTAAGTTGGGTTACAAATGCTCTCCTCATCCACCGCTTCGCGGTCCCCCTTCTCCGCTGGAGAAGGCAAAGGACGCGGCAGCTCACCGATAAACTGCAATTTGAAGGGGGAAGCCTCCCGAAGAAAGCCTCCCCTGCATGCAATGATTACTTCACCAGATGTCTCTTGATCTTCTTGGACGTGGTCTTCTCAAACTCGGTGGAGCGGAGCTCAAGAGCCTTCATCTGCTTGAAGCTGGGCAGACGGCGATTGATCTGCATGATCTGCTTGTAGATGGTCTCGTGGATGAGCTCCTCGGTAGCGCCGGCAGGAAGCTTTTCGTAGTTGGGGTAAGCCACCACAGTCAGGATCACCTCGTCGCTGTCCTTTGCCTTGCGGCCAATGACCACGCACTCGGCAATGGCCTCGATCTCGTCCAGATACTCCTCGATCTCCTCGGGGAAGACGTTCTTGCCGTTCTCCAGCACGATGACCGACTTCATACGACCCGTGATGTACACGTAGCCGTCCTCATCCTTATAAGCCACGTCACCGGTGCGGAACCAACCGTCCTCGGTGAAGGCGGTGGCGTTGGCCTCGGGATTGTTGTAGTAGCCCATCATGACGTTGTCGCCCTTGATCTGGAGCTCACCCTCCATGTAGCCGTGCTCACCGGGCTGAGCGTCGGCGATGCGGCTGCGGCAGCAGGGGACCGAGGGGCCGATGGAGCCGTACTTACGGTTGTAGTAGGGGGTCACATTGGTCAGGGGAGAGCATTCGGTAATACCGAAGCCCTCGAACACGCTGATACCGAAGTCCTCAAAGGCGGCGATGAGATCGGGATTCAGCTTAGCGCCGCCGCAGATGATGTGATCCAGACGGCCGCCGAAGGAATCCAGCACCGTCTTGAAGAGCTTGCGGCGCACGTCAATCCCCATGGAAAGCAGGGTTTTGGAGGTAGCCAAAGCGGCCTTGAGGACCTTATCCTTCCCCGTACGCTCAGCCTCGGCCCAGATCTTCTTATACATGGTGTTCAGGAACAGAGGTACCAGCACAAGACCCGTGGGCTGGAAGACCTGCAGGTTCTTCAGCACGTGGCGCAGAGAGTCGTTGATGCAGACCTTCATTCCGAAGAGAGCGGCGGCCACGATGCACATGAGCTCGTAGGTGTGGTGCACAGGCAGGACCGACATGATGACGTCGTCGGGGTAGAAGCAAACCGTCTCACAGGCGGCGTTAACGGCGGCAAAGATGTTCTTCTGAGACAGCATGACGCACTTGCTGGTGCCGGTGGTGCCCGAGGTAAAGAGCATCTCGGCCAGCTCCTCGCGGTTGGTCACAGGGGGGAAGGTGTAGCCGGTGCGCTCAATGCGCTCACGGCCCAGGCTCTGCACCTGCTCGAAGGAGATCACCTTGGAGTCAAAGGTGTTGTCGTAGGCGGGCGTCACAGGAATGAAGTACTCCACACCGGTCTTGTTGTTCTGGATGGCATCCACAAACTTCTCGTTAAAGGACTTGGAGTAGACGATGGCCTTGGCCTCCACGATGTCCAGGAACTTGCAGATCTCACTCACCTCCAGCTCTTTGTCCATGGGAACGGCCACACAGCCGGCGGCCAGGGTAGCCAGATAGGTGCAGATCCACTGGGGAGAGGTGTCACCGATGACGGCCACGCGCTGACCCTTCAGCCCCATGGCGTCAAAGGCGGCGGCGCACTGGTCCACCATGGTATAGAATTCGCCGTAGGTCAGATCCTTGATTTCCTTGCCTACGTAGTAGCGGTATGCGATGCGATCACCGTGGTTACGGATCTGCTCCAGCAGATCCAGCACGTCGCTGGCGCGGGGGGTAACACGGTCCATGCGAGGACGGTTGATGGGCTTGTGCTGCTTTACGGTTACAGGCTTTGCGCTCTTTTCATTCTTGTCGGTTGCCATACTGCTTCCTTTCCGGGACAGATCTGCTTCCCTGCCCCACCCCTTACGGGGCGAAATTTGTTTGTTTGTCTAACTAATTTTTTGTGCCCGCATACGGGAATCGGAGGCAGGCAGAGCCCGATCCGGTTCCCGGCGGTCAAATCATTCGGATAAAAGAAATTCGGTTATTTCCCTACGCAAAAGCGGGAAAAAATCTCGGAGAGAACCTCCTCGCGCATCTCCCGTCCGCAGAGCATCCCCAGCTCGCTCATGGCGGCTCGGACGTCGTCGGCGCAGATGTCGTAGGGCAGGCCTGCTTCCAGGTTCTCCCGGGCGGCGGCCAAACAGGAGGCGGCCTCACGCAGGGCGGCGGCCTGTCTGGCACTGAAGACCACGGCCTCCTCTCCCATGCGGAGATTCCCGTCGATAAAGGCAGTCTCCACAGCGGCCTGCAGCTCCCCGAAGCCCTCCCCCGTCACCGAGGACAGAGACACACAGGGGACCCCCTCGGGGGATCCGACCGCAGATGGGTGCAGGTCACACTTGGTGCACACGTAGATCACCGCCTTACCGCGGCGGCTCATGGACAAGGCTAAATCCTCGCTCTCGGGGTCTGCCTCGGGGCTGTCGGTCAGGACCAACACCAGCTCGGCTTCATCCAGCGCCCGCTTGGCACGCTCCACGCCGATCCTCTCCACAGGGTCGTCGGACTCCCGCAAGCCTGCCGTATCCGACAGGCGGAGGGTAACCCGCCCCAGAGAAGCGGTGTCGGTAAGAATATCTCTCGTCGTGCCCGCAATGGAGGTAACGATGGCGGCCTCACGCCCCAAAAGGCGGTTATAAAAGGCACTTTTTCCCACGTTGGGACGGCCGCAGATCACGGTGGGTACTCCCTCCGCGATGGCGTGGCCGGTGCGGTAGGTAGAGATCAGGCCGCGAACCGTGGCCTCAGCGCGGGACAAATTCTCCCGGATCTCCTCGGGAGGCATTTCGGTCAGATCCTCCTCGGGGAAATCCATGCCCGCCTCCATATTGGCCAGGACGGCCATGAGATGGGTATAGACCTCCTCGGCAGAGTCGGTGAGCAAGCCGTTCATGCCGGCTCTCGCCAGCCTGACCTGTTCATCGTTCCCCGCGTCCAGAAGGTTGCCCAGAGCCTCGGCTCGCTCCAGATCCAGCTTTCCGTTGCGGAAGGCCCGACGGGTAAACTCCCCGGCAGGGGCTTGGAGGGCGCCCGCCCGCAGGCAGGCCTCCAGCACGTTGCGGGTGACCAGCACGCCGCCGTGACAGGAGATCTCGGCGGTGTCCTCTCCCGTGAAGGAGTGGGGACCCTTGAACAGGGTGCACAGCCCGTCGTCCAGTATCTCGCCGCTGTCGGGATCCCGAATCAGACCGTACACGGCGGTACGGGGAGGGTGGGCGGACAGGGGACCACCGCCGACGGGAAAGAACACCCGCTCGGTTACAGCCACCGCGTCGTCCCCCGACAGGCGGATCACAGCCACGCCGCCCTTACCAAAGGGTGTGCTGACGGCGGCTACGGTATCGAAAGGGGATATCGTCATAGCGGTACACCTCCCTTTTGGGATGGATCACTCCTCGTCGGAGCCGGTATCCACGTCAGAGGTCTCCTCGGGAGCCTCATAGGTCTCATCCTCCTCCTCGGAGTAGGTGGCGGCGGACAGGTCGATATCGAAGGGATCGTGCTCCTCCTCACCGAAGATGGACGCGCCCTGCTTGCGGGTCTCCCCGGTCAGAGCCTCGGTGGACAGGGGATCCACGGTCTTGCCGCCCGAGCGGCTTCTCTTCTTACCGTGGGACTTGGAGGAAGACTTCTCGGAGCCGCCCTTGGCCTTGATACCGGCGGTGGGCATACCCTCCTCCTCCAGGAAGATGACGATGCGGCGGTTGTTCTCCACGCCGATGGAGTTGGTGGAGACCCCCTCCATCTTCTGGATCTCGGAGTGGATGATGCGGCGCTCGTAGGGGTTCATGGGCTCCAGCATGATGCTCTTCTTGTACTTGAGCACCTGGTGAGCCTTCTTGCGGGCCAGGATACGGAGAGCGTCCTCGCGCTTGGCGCGGTAGGACTCCACGTCCACGGTGATGCGGGCATATTCCCGCTTCTCGCCCTCCTCCTTGCGGTTGGCGGCCAGGTTAGCCAGGTACTGGAGAGCATCCAGGGTGTCACCGTGATGACCGATGAGCACGCCGGCGGCCTCACCGTCCACGGTGATGACCATATCGTCGTTGTTACCGGGATGCATGGCGATGGTCACGTCGGCCAGCTCCATATCCTCTACCAGCTTGCAAATGAAGCGGTATGCGGTCTGCTCGCTCTCGGAGGCGGT
>JAFQOC010000148.1 GCA_017420845.1 Clostridia bacterium | reverse complement strand
GAGGTAATGGCTTGTATACTGATCTTTTCGAGTCCCTCGGGGACTATGATCTCGGTGAGGAGACTGCATCCTTCAAAGGTGTCGGATTCGATCACAGTCAGTCCGCTGCTCAGACGGATGCTCTGCAGGGGATTTCCCAAAAGGGACGTACCCCTAAGTAGGTAACCGTATCGGGCATAGCGAGGGAGGTAATGGAGCAGGCATAGAAAGCGTTGTCTCCGATGGTCTCCAGCCCCTCTGGCAGAGTGACCGAGGACAGGCTACGGCATTGATAGAAGGCACTCTCCCCAATGGACAAAACACCCCCAGGGACATCGATGGCGGCCAAAGCTCCGCACTGGTTAAAGACATCCTTCTCAATGGCGGTCAAGGACGCGGGGATCTTGAACGTGGTCAGAGCGGCACAATTCAGGAAGGCTCCCTCTCCGATGAATGCCACGCTGTCGGGAACATCGATGCTCTCCAGCATGACGCACCCCGCAAAAGCTTTGTATCCGATCTCTGTCAGGGTGGAGGGAAGAATCACACTTCGGAGGCGGGTACATCCTTCAAAGGTATAGTTGGGAATGGATCGGACTCCCTCGGGAATAACAACGGATTGCAGACGGGTGCAATTCAGGAATCCTTCGCTGTTAATAAACCGCGTGTCGGGGGAAATGATCACCTCGGTCAGTTGGATATCCTCAGCCCCCACTAGGATGGCGAGGAGATTGTCGCCGACAGCCATATAACGACAACCCTCGAAGACCGTATAGGTCAGGGAATCGCAATCCTTAAAAGCATCTACACCCACGTAGGTCACCGAGGCAGGAATGGTAAAGTTGGTGAGATCCCTGCACTCAAAGAAAGCAATATCGCCAATATAGGTCAGCCGATCGGTGATGCCGTGAACCGTGACCAAGCCCGAATTTGCGAAAGCATAGCGTTCAATGGCGGTAACGGTATCGGGCAGGGTAATCTCCTTGAGGGAGGTACAGTAGGCGGCAAGACCTGTAGGAACGGATTCCAAAACAAAGCCGTCCTCAAAAGTCAAACCGGTCAGTTTGTCGCAGCCGGAAAATGCGCCGCCCAACTCGGTGATAGAGGCCGGGAGAAAGACCTCGGCGAGAGGATTGCCCGAAAAAGCGCTGCTTCCCAGCTTATAGAGACTTGCAGGGAAGGTGATCTCGGTGAGCGAGCAACCGTAGAAGGCCTGCTCTTCGATAACGGCCAGTCCCTCGGGAAGGATCAAATCGCGTAGACCGGAGCAGGTGTAAAAGGCCTGCTCTCCGATGACAACCAGCTCATTGGGAAGGATCAAACCGCGTAGATTGGAGCAGTTGTAGAAAGCTTTGTCTTCGATATAGCGCAACCGCTCAGAGAAGGTGACGGAGACAAGAGAGGATATATCCGAAAAAGCCTCCGCCGCAATAGTCACCACCAGATCTCCTTCGGGAGAGTAGTTGGGGATCTCTAGAGCATTTTTGATGTTGGATTTTCCCCGTCCTACCGAGCAGGTACCGTCTCCATTGGAAAAAAAGGACAGATTAGACATTTTGACGTGACAGCTCTCACAGAAGCCGTCTTGATCGAAGACGTGAAGCCCGGCTGGCATATCCTCGTCCTCGACCAAATCACAGAGAGGGCACACACGGGAGCGGACACCGCCCTCGGTACAGGAGGGGATAACGGTAAACTGCCAGTTTCCAAAGCTATGGGCGCAGTTTTCGGGGTCGGGCTTAGTCTCGGGCTCGGTCTCGGATTCGGTCTCAGATTCGGTCTCGGTTGTTTCTCCGATGACTTCCTCGGTAGGCACCTCGGTGACAGGCTCCTCGGTATCCGCCCAATCACCCTTGCTCCCGGATTCGGTCACGGTGTTTTCTCCTACAGGCGGCGTACCTACGGGATCTCTCCCCGCTATACCCACCCCCACGGCCACGGCCACCGCCGCGGCCACCAGCACGCCCGCCAGCAGGGCGACCCAACCACCCTTGGCCAACCACGCGGCAAAGCCTCCCTTGGCGGCAGTGGCTCCGACGGTGCCTACGGAGGACGCACCCGCGCCTCCCGTCAGTCCCGTCACGGCGCCCGTCGCTCCACCCGCAAGCAGGGCAGGGGCCACGGATTCCACGATCAGGTTGTCGTTCAGATCTGACAGCAGCTCAAATATCTGCATTCCGTTCAGCTTGCTCATACCGTGTACCCCCCTTCCTCCAGGTGAAGTCGAAGTTTTTCACGGGTCTTGTGCAGGCGCAGGGACACGGCGTTGGGGGTCATGTCGTAGGTTTTGGCCAGATCCTTCACGGGGGTGGCGTGGAAGTAACGGCCCATGAAGAGCTTGCGGTCGATCTCCTCCAGCCCCTCCAGGAAGGAGGAGATGAGGCCGGGGAGGATATCGGCGTGGGACTCGTCCACCGAGATGCAGGACTCCAGCTCCTCGAGTGACAGGGTGAGGTCGCGGTTGCGGCGTTCGGCCTTCATGTCCCGCAGGCGGTTGATGGAGAGGTTACGGACAATGCGGCAGACAAAGGCACAGAGGGAGGCGGGACGGGTGGGAGGGATGGAATGCCAGGTTTTGAGGTAGCCGTCG
>JAFQOC010000147.1 GCA_017420845.1 Clostridia bacterium | reverse complement strand
GGGGCTTCGCCCCCTTGACCCCCATCGTTGCCGTAGAGGGAACGTGGGTGGCCTCACCCCGATAAACTGCAATTTTCCTCCACGATCCTATCTCCCAATAAATTTAACAATATCACCCTTTACAAACAAGCCGTTCCATGGTATAATAAGGCATCGAAACAGAAAGGATACAACTTCCCTTATGAAACTCAGAAAGCTTTCGGCGCTTCTGCTGGCCGTCCTTCTGCTGGCCGCCGCTTCGGTTTCCGCCGTGTCTGCTCTGGAGCCTCATGGTACAGGCATCAAGTGCAGAAACTGGCTGACCAACGACCCCGACTATCAGTTCTCCGATGCTTACAAGACCTCGGTCTGGTATGAGAACTTCACTTCTCTTGAGTTGACCGAAAACGACCGCAACAATATCCTCCGTATCGCCGTCTCCCAGCTGGGTTACCACGAGGGCGACTCCGCCAAGGATTTTGACGGTATGAACAAAAGCGGCTCCTCCAACTACATCGAGTACGCCCGCCTGCTGGTCCCCCACTACAACGACAACGCCTACGAGTGGTGCGCCTGCTTCGTCAACTGGTGCCTGAATCAAGCCCGCTACGACAAGGCCTCCTCCGAGATTGGCTGCTGGAAGTGGGTGGGTGAGCTGAAAACCATGAAGATGTGGCAGGACTCCGCCGCCTATAAGGGTACATATACGCCCAAGCCCGCCGACATGATCTTTTTCAACTGGAAGAACACCAACACGGGATCGGGCCACATCGGCTACGTCCTGTACACCACCGACACCCACGTCTTCACCATCGAGGGCAACGCCGACAATAACGTGACGGTACGCTCCTACGCCCTGAACGACCCCTGCGTCATCGGCTACGGTACTCCGCCCTACGACGAGGGTGACGAGCCCACCATGGACTGGTCCTACAAGGACGGTATGCTCCGCGGTACCTACGTGGTCAACAGCTACTCCGCCGCCCTCAAGAAGGCACCCGGGGGCAAGGGCCGCATCTGCACCGTGCCCGCCGGCTCCACCGTGACCCTCCACGAGGTGGTGGACGGCTTCGCCCGTATCACCTACGGGGACAAGGAGGGCTACATGGAGACGAACATCCTGTGGCTCATGACCCCCGCCACCGGCGAGGACACCCTGACCTTTGACGCCAACGGCGGCGAGAATCCCCCCGAGGCCGCCACGGTCACGGTCAACACCGCCTACACCGTCCCCGAGTCCGCCCCTACTCTGGAGGGTGACACCTTCCTGGGCTGGACCCTGACCCCCTACAACGCCATTCCCGACTACAAGGCAGGCGATACTCTCACGCTGACCGGTGACACCACCCTGTTCGCCGTTTGGGAAAAACGCTCCGCCCGGCTGGCGGACGCCGCCTTTGCTGAGGGGAAGGCTCCCCTCTACAGCCGCCCCGAGAGCATCCAAAACAGCGCCGCTCTTCTGCTGGGCACTCTGGCCGATACCTCCCTGCTGACGGGCAGTGACACCGAAATCAAGCTTCTCACCGACGAGGCTGCCGGTAAGGTGTTGTCTCTGGTATCCACCAAAGAAAGCGCCGATCCC
The DNA here is from genome assembly GCA_017420845.1 of Clostridia bacterium. GTDB lineage: Bacteria > Bacillota > Clostridia > Oscillospirales > CAG-272 > CAMEON01. Next base: position 4,947 of record JAFQOC010000147.1, on the reverse strand, counting down.
TACGTCACCCTGAACTACGCCGCCCTGACCGAGTCCCTCATGCTGGCTCCCGTCAAGGGCGAGACCGCCAAGTACGCCGTGCTGAAGATCAAAAACCTTTCCATGAACAACACCGCCGTAGAGCTGTTCCTCAACGGCTCGGATACAGCCGTCACAGCCCTTCTGGACGAGGGAAACGACTGGCAGTACATAGTGTTTGATCTGACCGAGGCCGGCTTTACAGGCGCGCTGACCTCCCTGCGCATTGACTGGGAGAAAGCCGCGAGTGAAGCGGGCAACACCATGTATCTGGCCGATATCTTCTTCGTGGAGCACAAGGATCAGACCGACGCCCTGGCAAGTGGTGGATATATCTTCCCTGTCCAGGAGCAGTTGGAGCCCGAGACCGAGGCTCCCACAAACGCCCCCACAGAGCCCGAAACCGAAGGCGATACCAACACCGCCGATTCCGGAGAAGACACTTCCCTCTCGGGAACGCAGGCATCGGGCGGATGCAATGCATCCCTGAGCCTGTACGCCCTCACCCTGACCGTGGTCTGTACCGCCGCCGCGGTCATGAAGAAGAAGGAAGACTGATATTTTTTCAGAAGAGCATATAAAAAAGCCGTCTCGTCCGAGGCGGCTTTTTCTATGTAGATTCTTTCCGGGAAGGATCAAGGAATCAAGATCATTCGTCCGTCCAGCGTCAGGGCGGCGATACGGTGCTCGCAGGCGTGGACAGCCACAATTTCCCGCAAAGCCTCCACGGCTTTATCATGCTCGCCGCTTCCCCCTCGGATGATGACACGGCCGTCAGCCGTCACGCAAAGGGTTGCTTCGGGCAGGCAAGCCACCGAAATGATATCCCTCAGGTCCTCCACACGGCATTGACCCTTGCGGTTATCTCCCACGGCCTCCACTCGTCCATCGGCACGGAGCCCCACGCTGTGAAACTCACCGGCGGCCACCATGGTGATCTGCTTCCAAAGGGACACGTCGCATTGCCCTTGCCGATTATCACCCACGGCCAGGCAGGTGCCATCTGCCGTGACTGCCAAGGTATGACGGACACCACAGGTGACCTCTGTCACGTCTCTCCATTTTCGGGTGTCACAGCGACCGTCGGGGCCGGCACCCACGGCAAACACACGGCCATCGCTCCGCAGAGCCGCCGTATGAGTATATCCGCAAGCCACCTGCTTCCAGGCATACGCCGGAGCGGCAGAATCCGATCCGTTTGTTGTGGGTGCCGTGGTTCCGCGGACATCCTCGGATACCATGCCCAACAACCCAAGCGCATTTTCATTGAGAAGACGATAATCGCATTGGCCCTCACTCGTACGGCCCGTCATGTACAGAAGACCGTCCGCACGAATGGCGGCCATGTGATAGGGGCCGGAGGCTACTTGAACCATACTCTGAAGACTCTTCATAACAAAGTGGCTATCGGTTTGGAGCAAGCCTCCCTTTCCCAACGATACGGTATGGGTCATTCCCAGTCCCCAGCTCCGTCGCAGACTCCGGGCGGTAAGCAAGGGACGGCTGTCGGGGATCACGCGGTTCAGAACCGAGTGTGCTACGGACGGGGTAAATAAGCGGAGACCGGCAATGGGCTCGGGCAGATATTCGCTCCCCCGACGGTGAATACGGATGGTCCCGTCGGCCATAACGAATACCTGGCGATGCTCTCCAAAGCAGGCGATGGCACGTACCCCCTCCAAAGTTTCCAGCACCTTGTGGTGACGGCCGGCGGCCAGCACCCGTCCATCCGCCCGCAAGCCCAGGGTCAATTCGGGCATAACGACGATCTGAATCACGCGTCGCCAATCCTCGGTGCGGCATTCGCCGCTCTCATTACGTCCCGTTGCCTTAACGTGTCCGTCAGCGAGCAAGACGACGGTGTGCTTCCTCGAGGAGACCACTGAAACGATGTCTTCTTTGCGGATCTGCCCCCCGAACAAGGGCAAGTCCTTCCCCGCATCCAAGGGTTCCTCGGCTTGAAGAAAATCGCTCTGACATCCGTCGGTATAAATTTCCGCGGTTCCGTACAGGTAGGTTGCAGCCTTCCCTTCTTCATTCAGAACAGACAGGTAACTGTCACTCCCGTCCAAACGGGCAAGGAGTCTACGGGTGTCCTCCCGCAGAGTCCCCGCGATCTGATTGAAGGGGAGAATGCCCTCCTCAACCTCGAAAACAGGCTCGGTACGGTCGGCCTCCTGATGAGCGCGGATCTCCAGCTCCAACCGTCGGCTGTACCGCCCGTAGCCGTAGAGCTGACGGGGATCACGGAACAGAGCGAAATGGGTGGTAGCAGAGCATTGACGGTCTGTGTCCAAACCGCAGGAAAGGATCTGACCACCGGAGGTCAGAGCAACCATATGGTAAGGACCGCACTTCATGGTCAGCACGTCCTTCCACAAGGACGTATCGGGGAGCGGACTCCCTCCAAAGGCTATCTCGGGGTGGGTACAGGCGATCATGACCCGCCCATCAGCCGTAAGGCCGGCAGCATAGTGAAAGCCGCAGCCCACCGAAACCACATCTCTCCATCGGGAGGTATCACAGCCGTTCACCCCGGGGACAGAGGAGGATAACACGCGGCCACCGTAGCTGAGTCCGACGGTAAAGCCTTTTCCGGCGGCAATAGAGCGGATGCCCTGCCAGCCATAGGTCAGATTCACTTCTCCGTCACCGGGTTTGTCTCCGGCAGGAATCATCACGGTGGTTTTGACGCAGCCATTGGCATACAAGGCAGACATATGGGTAGGGGTCACCGCCAACGCGGTGGGGCGGTTCCAACCGTCCCGTAAAATATCCCGGGAAAAGGGCAGCTTTCCCGCCACGTGAATGGAGCCGTCGTAGCCTATGCCTACGGCATACTCATCGGTTGCCTCCATACAACGAATGCCTTTCCAGGCGGTGATCTCATCCTTCAATGCAGAAGCCTGTCCGCAGTAAAGAACCGTTCCACTCTCGGTCAGGCCAAGAGTGTGGTATTTTCCGGCACAAACGGCCTTGATGTCCCGCCAGTCCGAAACGGCTGTACAGCCCTCTACGTCGTTTCCGTCGGCGCTGACGGTGCCGTCCTCGTGAAGAGCCACCACGTGGGCGTTGCCGCAAGCCAGCGAGCGTACACAGTTCCATTCCCTCGCGCGGCCGTAGGACCCCGAGGTCAGAACACGGCCGTCCGCAGAAATACAAGCGGTGACCCGCTCCCCGCAGGCTAGATGATTGCTGTAGCGCTGTGCCTCTACCAGACGAACCTGATAGGTGCGCTCGGTGGCCGCCATCCGAAGACGATCAACCCGACGGACGGCGCTGCACTCCTCAAGGCTACCGAACAGCGAGCCAAAACGCTGGGTATCACATTGCCCAAAGCGGTTAGAGCCCCAAGCCACCACGTAGCCGTCCCGAGTCAGGGCCGCGGCATGATCCTCGCTGGCAGAGCAGGCCACGTAATAGCCGTTTTGAGGTGCTTCCGAAGGGACTTCGTGAGTGGACAACAGCTGTCCCGTGGCAGTGATCCCCCAGATATGGTGGCGGTCAGCAGCCACAAACACCAGATTTTTCCATTCCCTGCAGCGGCGAGGCAATGCTTTGGTGGAAATCAGCCTTCCGTCCACCGTAATGCCCAGCAGCGTTTCACCCCGTGCATCCGTAAAGATACCGGCCACATCACGCCAACCATCCAGAATATGGTGAAGCATACGGGAGCCTCCGGCCACAACCACCCGCCCCTCACGTGTCAAACCGGCGGTAAATCCCTTACCGCAAACCAGATCGAATACGGCGGGCCATTCGGAGGTATCGTCTCCCTTAACGTGGGCCTCCATCCCCACTACCACGCGCCCGTTGCCAAGGAGAGCCGCGCCGTGGGTATCGCTGCACGCGACGGCGCGAACGTGGGAGAGATCCTTCAAGCGGGAATCCGTGGCACGGTTTCCCTCCCCGCGAAGTGTTCCATCCTCCAGCAAAGCCATCAGGTACTCCGAAGCGCAGGCAATGGCCGCAATTCCCTCTGCCGACGTAATCTCTCCCTGGCCAAAGGTATTGGCTCCGGTATAGACTGCTTTGCCGCGGTCATGGAGCGCAACGGTGTACTCATGGGCACACCCCAAAAGACCCTTACGGGCCTGAATCCTATTTTGCAGCGTGACAAGGGTTGCCAGGTTGTTGGATGGATTCATGGGATACCTCCGCGAAATTGGCGTCACGCGTGAGCGTGACGGGAGCTGGTGAATCAACCGTCGGCACTGACGGCTTATCGGGCGAAATGATTGTCAATGTATGCGTAGAAATTACCGGGCTCGGTAACGGTAGCGGGCGCGTTCAGGCTGATGACGAAGAAGGGCAGAATCTCCCCGGCTTCCTCGGGCATACGAACCGTGACCTTGACCTTATGAACGCCTCTCTGCAGAATACCATCGCGGCACTGAGGCCCGGGCGCACGGTGGTAAGCGGGCATGAAGGGGGAGGCCCCCTCGGTCTTCATGATGACGTCTCCGTCCAGCTCCACGGTAGTAGGCCAAACGCAGTTGCAGATCATGCGGGTCTCACGGGTCACGGGAGGGGTACAGAGAGTCGCCTCGGCCACGTATACACCGTCGGCGGACTTTTGAGTAAAGCGGACGGTAGCGGCGGGAACCAGCGTGGGTTTTCCGTTCAGCGTCCAGCGGTTGGGCGCCAACAACGTGACAGGAAGGCGGTAAACCTTCCAGCGGTCACCGCAGTTCAAGCGCTTGATGGCCAACACGACGGGATACACACGGTCGACGGGAACGCTGTAGTAGGCATTGGAATCCGCCTTGACGGTGGGGCGGTAAATAACGGTTTCTCCGGGAGCGATCACGATCTGGGCAGGCACGTCGGCAGCCAGACCGTAGGGGCACTCCAGCTTGGCATCAATGGTCCAAGGCCAGGTCGTGTTGTTGGTCAGAGTGATATGCAGGGTTTGGGATCGCTCGGGGG
>JAFQOC010000146.1 GCA_017420845.1 Clostridia bacterium | reverse complement strand
TGTCATTCAGAATAAGCAAATCGGAGATACTCTGTCTCTGACCGTCAAGCGTAACGGAAAGGAAATTACCCTGACCGTTACGGTCACAGAATACGTGCCCGGTGTCCTCCGATCTGCCTTGGAGTGATTCCGTGGTTTCAAAAAACAGAAAGGTGAAAAGATATTATGTACCACATTCTTGTCGTTGACGACGAAAGCCGCATCCGTGCCATTATCCGCAAATACGCTGAATTTGAGGGACATACCGTGACCGAGGCAGGCGATGGTATGGAGGCCGTGGTTTTGTGCCGCCGAAACACGTACGATCTCATTATCATGGATATTATGATGCCTGAATTGGATGGGTTTTCTGCCTGCCGTGAGGTCCGCAAGATCACCCAGACGCCGATCATCATGCTCTCTGCTCGCGGCGAGGAGTACGACAAGATCAACGGCTTTGAGCTCGGTATCGACGACTACGTGGTCAAGCCCTTTTCCCCCAAGGAGCTCATGCTCCGTGTGGATGCCGTACTCAAGCGCGTCAACCGTCCCGTTATCACCGGTGGGGCTTCTACTCCCAATCAGGTCATTGAAATGGACAACGGAGGACTCAAGGCGGACGTGACCGCGCGGATCGTGTACATAGATGGTGAGCGTGTGGACATGTCGCCCAAGGAGTATGACCTGTTCTTCTACATGCTGAACAACCGTAACATTGCCTTGTCCCGTGAGAAGCTGATCAGCGAGGTCTGGGGCTACGATTTCTTTGGCGATGCCCGTACTCTGGATACACACATCAAGCTTCTCCGTAAGAGCCTTGGCCCCTACGCCAGGTACATCGTGACTCTCCGTGGCGTAGGCTACCGCTTTGAAGGAAACTGAGCGTCATGGGAAGGGTACGTCGGACCAAATCAACTCATGAGAAAAGCAGATCCCCCCGCCGCCGTCTGGGTGCCGGGGGGCGTATCAACATTTCCGGAAAGCTTTTTGCTTACTTTACCCTGTTCACTGCCTTCATCCTGCTGGTGGTTTGGGTCATGCAGATCGGCTTGCTGAATTCCTTCTACCGACAGAGCAAGGAAAAGGAGCTGGATATCGCGGACGGCCTTATCACAGAGTGCATCGTCAACGACCCAACGACCCTGGAGAGCACGGTGGAACAATGCGCCATCGATTTTCGCCTTTGCGCCCGTGTCTTCATTTTGGAAAATCAAATCGCCCACCAGCTGGCCAGCGTCCGCGCGTCACGCGGTTGCCTGATCCATTATATGTCGGATATGTACCTGAACCGCCTGTATGAGAAGGCCAACGAAAGCGGGGGAACCTATACCCTGCGACTTTCTCCCGAGGCTCTGTACCGCTCTCAGCCCGAGGCGCTGATCCCCGGGGCGGAGGAGCTGTTTTCCGGTGAGGAGGTAGAGGGAACCGAGAATGAGCACAGCATGAGCCTTGTCCGCGTGCGCGTGATCGTGGGCGACCACGGTGAAAGCTATATCATCCTGCTCAATTCTGAAATTGCTCCTCTGAACGCGACGGTGGATACCCTTCAGGCCCAATTCTGGACCATTACCGCCATCACATTGGTGTGCGCGATGATTCTGGCAATCCTGATTTCCCGGAATATATCCAAGCCCTTGCGGCGTATGAACGTTGCCGCCCGACGGATGGCCATGGGGCGCTATGACGTGGATTTCCGCGTGGGAGGCTACCGCGAGGTAGTGGAGCTGTCCGATTCTTTGACCAACGCGGCAAATCAGCTTTCCCGGACCGACCGTCTCCAGAAGGAGCTGATTGCCAATATTTCCCACGATCTTCGCACCCCCTTAACCATGATCATCGGCTACAGCGAGGTCATGCGTGATCTGCCGGGAGAAAATACACCCGAAAACATCCAGGTCATTATTGACGAGACCCAACGGCTGGCTCAGTTGGTCAACGATTTGCTGGATCTGTCCAAACTTCAAGCGGGCTCTCGCATGCCCGTTATGGAGTCCTTCAACCTCACCGAGCTCATTGAAGCCACGATTCTGCGCTATGAAAAGCTGACCCGGAAGGACGGGTATCGCATTGAGTTCTCTGCCGACGTATCCGTGGACGTGAGCGCCGACCGCACCATGCTCTTGCAGGTGATCTACAACCTTATCAATAACGCCATCAACTACGCGGGAGATGACAAGCTGGTTCGAGTGACCCAGCAGCTGTCCGAGGACGGATCCCGTGTCCGGGTATCCGTCATGGACAACGGCGTCGGCATTGCTCCCGATCAGATCCCCATGATCTGGGACCGTTACTATAAGATCGACAAGGTACATCGCCGTGCCATGATCGGTACGGGCCTGGGGCTTTCCATTGTCAAGCAGATTCTGGAGGCACACCGTACCACCTACGGCGTGGAAAGTAAGCTGGGTAAGGGTTCTACCTTCTGGTTCGATATGCGCGTGGAGGCCATCGTTACCGACGAGCTGCTGGAGGACACGTCCGGCACGGGCGGTCAGGAATTCGAGGCGTGGGACGCGGAGTACGTCCTCCCCGGGGATGATGACGAAGCAGGCCCCGATGAGATGGATGCGGAGGCTTTGGAGAGCATTCCGGAGGACCGCTACGCCAAAAAAACTGAGGCTGACCGAAAAAAATAATTTTTCCCGTACCCCTTGCATATTTCTCCAAAATCGTGTATAATACACAATATTCATACTCTACTCACGGAGCGGCCCATGCTTGATCTGAAACATGAATTACATACTCTGCTGACGGCTCGGCTGGTCTGTCCCGTCTGCGGCGCCCCTATGGATGTGTCTCGGG
>JAFQOC010000145.1 GCA_017420845.1 Clostridia bacterium | reverse complement strand
GGGGCTTCGCCCCCTTGACCCCCATCGTTGCCGTAGAGGGAACGTGGGTGGCCTCACCCCGATAAACTGCAATTTTTACGCCGCCACGTAAATAATGCCGCTGACCGAGCCGTCGCGGAAGACCACATTCAGCTTGGAGGCACCCGAGGTGTACACCAGATTGTCGCCTACTGTCTCGGCGGTAAAGCCCTTCATGGCGGCCTCGGCGTCGGCGCGGCTCATGCCGATGAACAGGCCCTCGGGGGTCTTGACCGAGTCGTCGGTCAGCTCCACCTTGCTGATGATCTGCCCATTCTTGGCGGGGGTGGTGGAAACACGGAAGCCCTTGTAGGTATAGATGTAGTCCTTGCCCTGGAAGCCGCCGCAGGAATCGGAGGAATTCATGCTGACCCAATTGCCCAGCTTCTCGATCACGGGATCGGCATTGGCGCCGACGGTCACGGTCACGTCACCGGACTTGAATGCCAGATCCGAGGCAGAGCCTTTACTGCCGCAGGCGGCAAAGCAGAGGACGAGGGTCAGGGCGGCGAGAGTCAGAGTGAGGATACGGAGAGTGGTTTTCATGGTGTTTTTTCCTTTCTTTGTGGAGATAAAATTTGTGGATGTAAGGTGTTCAAATTTGGGTTTATCGCTCCGCGCTAAACCCAAATTTAAGTGAAAAGTGAAGAGTGGAAAGTGAAGAGTGGAGGTGCAAATCCTTCGGATTTGTCCATTTTTCAATCGAAATGAAGGAAACCGAAGGTTTCTTTCATATCTTGTATCTTTGTATCTTGTAACTTGTATCTCACCGATAAACTGCCATTTACTGTTCTCTTGCTTCTGCCTCCATAGCCGCCTTACGGGCGTAGTAGGCATCCACCCGCCTCTGCCATACGGCGGCGGTGTCGCCCTCGCCCCGACGGTCGGGAATGGCGTGACCCTCCTTGAGAATCTCACCGAAGTAGCGGGTCAGCTTCTCGGCACCGTAGACGTTGAGGTGTGCTCCCGCGTCGTAGGTGTCGGTGTTCATGTCCAGACCCATCTCGGAGGCCTTGGGAATGAGGTTGTAGTAGGCCAGGCCGTGGGTAGATGCATAGTCGGTGATCTGCCGATCCCACTCATCGTACCAATGGTACCGCCAGAAGTTGGTGGGGGCCTTGACCAGGATCAGCTCGATGCCCTTTTCGGCGCAGAGGGTACGCATTTTGTCCAGATAGGCCATGGCTGTCGCGGGGAGGGTGTAGTCGACGAGCTGCTCGGGGGTAAGCTCGCTCTGGGTATCGGCGGGGACGATGCCCGTCTGCATAAGGTAGCCGCTGTCCGAGACGGCGGGCTTATCCCGCCACGCGTAGGCGAAGTCCTCCGCAGTCAGCTCGCTCCATCGGCTGTGGTAGCGGAAGAAGGGGAAGACGTAGTCGATGAAGTGCTCCTCCTCGGTCATGGAGGCGAAGATGGCCTCGGCCTTGACGCTTGACCATTCCATGCCGTCCAAGGCCATGCGGTTGTAGGCCTCCTTCTGGGGCTCGCCGTACTTCAAAGCGTAGACGTTGAAGACCACCGCCTTGGGGGTCTCGTAGCGGAGAGCGTCCTGAAGCAGGTAATAGGAGTGCCAGACCAGCTGCTGGGCACCGCCGCGGAGGTAGGCCGAGATGCCGTACTCCTCCCAGAGGATGGCGGGGACGAAGGACTCGAAAATCTCACAGTCGCCGACGAACAGCACGTCATGGTTAGTCTCGGCTACTGCGCTGTAATACTCCTCTGTAAGGCTTCCCTCCTTGGATTGGGTCAGATACTTGGGCATGAGAATGGGGGTCAGCACCGCGGGAATGGCGGCGAGGATGGCCAGGGCGATCACAATACAGAGAGCGCGGAGCCACAGGGTCTTTTGGGGGGTCTTGACATTCATGTTTTCCATATCCGTACCCCCTTAAAACTGTCCGTAAATGAAGTCGCCCGCGTCAAAGCCGATGCCGTAGCTGCCGAAGATCATGACCGTAACGGCCAGACCCAGAGCGGCCAGGGTCCACAGAACGGGACGGCGGGAAAGACGGTCAGCAACGGGAGTTTCCTTGCCCGCGCGACTGACAAAGAAGATCAGCAGAGTGGCCAGACCCACCAGCACCCACACGGGAAGAGTGATGCCCAGCTTGTCCATGACCGAACCGTCGAAGAGGTCGCCCCAATGGCTGAAATCATAGAACATGGAGGCGAAGGCCTTGGCCGTCACGGGCACGTCGCGGTAGCAGTCCAGAATACGGACGGCGCCCATGAGGAAAAAGGTGCGGACGCACATGAAGCCACCGTAAAAGGCTGAGGAAGTGAGCCCCGGGAACCTCTCGCGGAATCTCTTGTACAGGGGCTCGCACTCCCGGGAGATCAGGATGATGACGCCGTTGAGCACGCCCCAGACGATGAAGTTCCAGCTTGCGCCGTGCCACAGACCCGTGAGAAACCACGTCACGAGGGTGGCGAGGTACACGGGGAATCGCATACCAATGGCCTTACCCAGATGGGCGCGGCTCCACTTGGTGAGCTTCTGCATGGACGGGCAGATGGACAAGGGGTAGAAAACGTAATCGGTAAACCAGGAGCCCATGGTGATGTGCCAGCGGTTCCAGTACTCAGCGGTGGAGCGCGACGAGAAGGGGCGGTTGAAATTCTCGGTAAGCTTCAGCCCCAGCATACGGGAAAGGCCGATGGTGATGTCGATGCCTCCCGTAAAGTCGCCATAGATGACGGCGGAGTAGAGGATGATGAGGAGCAGGACGTACATTCCGCCGAAGTCCTCGGGGATCCCCACGATGGTCTTGACCGCCGCCATGAGGGTGTCCGCCACCACCAGCTTCTTGAAGAAGCCCCACAGCACACGGAGCAGTCCCGCCGAGAGGTTGTCCCATTCGGCCCTGTGAGGGGTATCGAACTGGGTCGCCAGATCGTTATAGCGGCAGATGGGTCCCTGCATGACCGCGGGGAAGAAGGAGATGAACAGGGCGTACTTGCCGAGATTGGTTGCCGCCTTGGCCTTGCCGCGGTAGACGTCGATGAGGTAGCCCGTGGAGCGGAAGGTGTAAAAGGAGATGCCCAGGGGCAGGATGAGGGAGGGCACCGTCAAGGTGCTTGCGGTGAACAGACCCAGAATATCATTGACAATGGACAGCGTAAAGCCCGTATATTTCAGCACCGCGAGGATGCCGAAATTGAGGATCAGCCCCGCCGTAAGTATGCGGAAGCGCTTCTTCTTCCCCGCCGCCTTGTAGGCCTTGCGGGCGTCCTTGTCCATGTCGGCCTTGTGGGCGGCTATGTAGTCCTCGTCGGCCTTGGCGCGGCGCTCGATCACTCTCGCCAAAAGGAAGGTGGTGAGGATCGTCACCAATATGAAGGGCAGATACCAGCCCCCCGCCGCGGCGTAGAAGAGGATGCTTGCGGTGAGCAGAACCACCCATTGCGCCCGCTTGGGCAGGAGGTAGTACAAAAGCACCGTTACCGCCGCGAATATGAGGAAGGGTAATGAGGTGAGGGTCACGGGATCAGTCCTCGTCCAAACGGCAAATGAGGGCCCACAGAGCCTCGGCGGAGTCAAAGTTCTCGGGCATGATCTCCTCGGCGGGGATGGTCACGTCGAAGCGGTCGCTGACCTCGGTGATGATGCTGACGATATCCAGAGAATTGAGGATGCCGTTCTCAATGAGACCGGTCTCGGTGGTGAAGTCCACGTCGTCGTGGAGCTCGGTGAGGATGGCGATGAGTTCGTTCATGGTGTATGTACTCCTTGTGTAGGTTGATTTCAAATTTGGGGTTGGTGGGGCGTTTTATTACGGTCGTAGGGGCGGATTCTATATCCGCCCGTGATTTGCACTTAGATTTTTGGGCGTTGGCGGGCGCACACGCAGGTGCGCCCCTACGGTGGAAAATTTATTGGCTCATCATAATAAATTCGGGGTAGGGGCGCACCTGCGTGTGCGCCCGTAACATAACGATTTCATTTTACCTATCGGGTTGCAAGCACACCGCTAAACCCCAATTTACGCTTCCCTATTCTCTGCCCGCTCTCTCAACCCTTTACGGTCAATTTTACCGTTAGGAGTCAAGGGCATAACGGGGAGCTTCTCACAAAAGGCGGGGATCATGTAGGGGGGCAGGGCGGCGCGCAGGGCCTTGGTCAGAGCGGCAGGCTCGGTGTCACCCACGTAGTACAGGCCAATGCGCTTCCCGCTTGCGTCGTAGACACAGCAGGCGGCGCGGACTCCCTCAGCGGATGCGGCGGCGGCCTCGATCTCGCCCAGCTCGATGCGGTGGCCCATATGCTTGATCTGGGCGTCGCGGCGGCAGACGAAGACCAGCTCGCCCCTCTCGTTGAAGCGGCCGATGTCCCCCGTACGGTAGATGATCTCGGGGTAGTGGGGGTTCAGGGGATTCTGGACGAAGGCCTCGGCGGTTTTTTCGGGGTTGGCGTAGTAGCCCAGGGTCACGCAAGTACCTCGCAGGCAGATCTCGCCCTCCTCCCCCACAGCGGCGCGGCGGCCATCCTCGGTGAGGAGCATGAGGTCGGTATTGCGGAAGGGCTTACCTACGGGGATGACCTCGTCAGGCGCCAGATCACGGGCAGGCCAGTAGCAGGACATCCCCGTGGCCTCGGTGGGGCCGTAGAGGTTGAAGAAGCGGGCCTCGGGGAGAGCCGCCCTCCACAGATCGTACTGCTTGCGGGGGAAGACCTCACTGCCGAAGCAGACCGTGGTCAGATACTTGGGGGTATGGGACTCCAGCGCCCCCAGGGACGAGATCATGGTCAGCGCCGATACCACCCAGCAGACGGTATTGATCTTATGCTCGGTGAGATAATCGCAGAGCTTCACGGGGAACATGAACAGCATCTTGGGCACGAGGTAGGCCGTAGCGCCGAACTTGATCGTGGGCATGATCTCCTTCAGGGGCGCGTCGAAATAGAGGGGGGTCTGGTTGGCAAAGACCGTGTCCTCGCCAAAGCCAATGGCCTCGCATAGGGACTCGGTGTAGTCGATGACGGATCTGTGGCAGGCGATAACACCCTTGGGCACCCCCGTAGACCCCGAGGTGAAGACCACATAGATGGGGTCGGTGTCGATCTGGCGGTCACGGACGGCCCGCAGGACAGCCTCGTCGTCGGCGGTCAGCTCTCTGCCCTCGGCGTAGCACAGATCCTCCCAGGGGAGGATAATGCCACCGAAAAGCCCCTGATCCAAGAGCTTTTGGGCGTTTTTGGCGTTCTTTTTGTCGTAAATCAGCAAGCGGGGCTTAAGGGTATCCAGGATCAGCCCCATGCGCTGGACGGGCATATCCCCATCCAGAGCGGCGTAGAAGCACCCTGCGTAGAGGGCGCCGAAGAAGGTGGCGATGGTATGAGGATGCTTGTCCATGAGCACCGCCACGGGCTCGGCGTTGTAGCCCATGTGCAGAAGACGTGCCCCCACACAGCGGGCGTGGGTATGGAGTTCACGGAAGGTCAGGCCCTCGGTTCCCGTGGAAAAGGCAAGCTTATCGGGGACGCGGGGGGCGGTGGCTTCCAGGTATTGCAGAATGTTGTTGAGCATAAAAGGCTCCTGTTTTCAGAGAATAGCCTCGGTGACGGCGGCGTACTTCCCGCACACATCCAGCGCGGCGGGATGAGCATTGGCACTGCCGAACACGCAGGAGGAGGGGGCGGACAGGTCCAAGGGCTTGCCCGCGAAGTTGGTGGAGATGCCCCCCGCCTCGGCCAAAATGACCGAGCCCGCGGCGTAGTCCCAGGGGGACAGCACAGGCTCACAGAAGGCGTCCAGCCGACCGCAGGCTACGTGGCAGATGTCCAGAGCGGCAGAGCCCGAGCGGCGGAAGTCGGCGAAGGTATGGAAGAGGTCGTAGGTCATTTCCTTGACCGTCTCGGAAAGGGTATCCTTACGGTAGGGAGCCGAGCCGATGGAGACGATACCGCGGGTGACGGGTCGGGTGGAAGCGTGAATGGGACGGCCGTTTCGGGTGGCTCCCTGTCCCGCTACGGCACAAAAATACTCGTCGCGGTAGGGATCATAAATACCGCCGAAGATGGGCTGACCGTCCAGCAGAAGTCCCACCGACACGGCGGAATGATCGTAGCCGCACATGAAGTTGGTGGTGCCGTCAATGGGATCAATGATGAAGGTGTAACCCGCCCCGATGGTCTGACGGCTCTCACCGTCCTCCTCGGCGAAGAAATGGGCGTCGGGGACGAGCTTTGTCAGCTCGGCCTTCAAAAACTCCTGCACCTTAACGTCGTAGGCGGTGACAAAGTTGGCGCTTCCCTCTTTACATGCGGGGTTGTTGCGCACCTCGTCGGGGACGGATCGCATAATGGCACCCGCTTCGCGAATCACGGTCTCCATGCGGTCCAAAGGGAGCAGGCCGTGGGACGCGGGCGTGCCTTGGATCTCGTCGCGGAGGGCCATGGCCAGACGGGGCTTTCGGGTGGTGATGTTGGTGATGCCCTTCCGAAGGAGATCCCGCAGGACCGCCTCGTCGTCCACCGTCCAGGCCGAGAAATCCATGCCGCGGTCACGGAGGTAGGTGAGGCCTGACTCCGAGATCATGGAGTAGTGGAGGTTGAGGACAGGCTCGCCCACCCCTTGGAAGGAGTCACAGGCGTTTTTCACGGCGGTCTCGTTGTCCTCGCAAGGCCACAGGCTGGGCCAAAGACGTCCGCCCTCTGCCGCGATCAGATTATTTCGGTGGTTGCAAGCCCCCGTGAAGGTCATGCGGTGGGCCATACCGAAACGGCGGGCGGCCTCCATAACGGGGACGATCAGCCCGTCGGTCTTGACGTCGCAGTTGACCCGCAGATCGGGGACGGGGGCGATCAGCTCCAGAAATGTCTCAAAGGCCACGCAGGCGGAGGGATCCTCGGCCACGTCGTGGGACAGGTAGAGCAGATCCCCGTGGGCGCGGATGTCGATCTCGATCATCTCGGCACCCGAGTCGATGGCGGCGCGGATGTGGTCGATGCTGTTGGGGGCGGTCCCCTCACAGCCCGAGTGGGCGGTAATGAGGGTCAAGCCCTTCGAGCGAAGCTGAGCTTTGGAATAGCGGATAGTCTCATTCATGGCGTGTGCCTCTGTCAATAGAATTTCTCCAGATCCGGCGTGCGGGTGATGATCTTCTTGTCCGTGGCCGGATACTGCGAGGAGTCGTAGGCGTAAAAGCCCGCGCGGAAGCGGTTGAAGGCATTGATCTGCTGGTCGGTGAGCAGGCATCCGCTGTGGGAGTAGGAGGCGCGGAGGTGGGTGCAATCAAAGTGGTACCAGCGGGGCTCCTCAGCGGTACCGATGTTCACCATGATCCAGAAGTGAGTGCCGTCAGCGGCTCCGGGGGTGCGCTCGATCTCGCGGTAGTCGATGCCCAGACGGCGGCAAAAGGCGATGGCGGCGGCAAAGTAGTTGTAGCAGTCGCCCGAGCCGGCCACGAAAAGTCCGTCGTAGGCGGCGCGGATCCAGTCGGATTTATCCGAATCCGAGGTGTAGGCAATATGATCGTAGACATAGCGGTAAACGGCGCGGAGCTGAGCCTCCTTATCCATGTCGGGAGTGATGATCTGCGCGATGACAGCGTCGATCTTTTCGTTGAGCTGCTCCTCGGTGACCTGGTTCTCGTAGACGTGGATCACGGTGGAGGCCTGAGAGGTGTTGCCCGACTCGTCGGTGGCGGTGAAGCGCACCTCGTAGTCCCCGGGGGTGTTGGGATCCACCGAGGAGCTGTCCACCTGGATATCCACAGGGCCGCCGCAGTTATCCTCCACCACCAGCCCCTTGCGGTAGGCGATGGCCTCTCCCACGTAAGCGGACAGCTCAGGGGTTTTCAGAAAGGCGGGGGGGGTGTTGTCCTCGATCACGGTGAGGATGGAATGCAGCTCCTTGGTTTTATTGCCGCTGGCATCCTCCACGCGGAACACGATATCGTAGTCCCCGATGCGATTCATATCGGGAAGGTCGCACTCGAAGTAGGCGGTGTACTCATCTGCCTCTACGATAGAACCAATGAAATCCAGGGCGTCGGGGGTACTGACGCCCTTGGCATAGTAAACGTGCCTCACGGTCACCACAGGGGCCTTGCGGTCTCTGACGGTGAGCTTCAGCTTGTACCGCTTCCCCGCGGCATCGGTCATGGGAATGTCGTAGGTACCGGGGCGGTTGACGCAGGTCTCGTCGAAGCCCGCCACGTAGGCGGCGCCGTCCGCCCCCACCAGACGGTAGGGGGAGGGCAGATCGCTTCCCGCCTCCAGGGTATAGGTGATCTTCTTGGCGCAGCCGGTCATGGATACGGCAAGAGTCAGACACAAAGAAAGAGCCGCCAAAGCCCCGCACAGGGCACGGCGAATCAAGGTCAGATTGATTTTCGGGGCCATGGGATCACCTCCAATACTATATAGAGTATTATTCATCATATTGTACCATATATGCGGGGTGAATGTCAAGGAAAAGAGGAGGAAATTTACAAAATATTTGCGGGATTTTTTGGGAGCGCGGCGGTTGACTTTTTTTTGTAAACAGGCTATAATAATGAAAAGGAGAGACACGGAGAGCATGAACGAAATTACGGCGATTACACCGCAGGTAAAGGATAAAACGCGCTGTAACATCTTTGTGGACGGCAGGTTTTATTGCGGTTTGAGCTTG
>JAFQOC010000144.1 GCA_017420845.1 Clostridia bacterium | reverse complement strand
GGGGCGAGAACATCTGCGACCGCCTCCGGGCAGGCGAGTCCTGCGCCCTGGTCACCGACGCGGGAACCCCCGCCATCTCGGATCCGGGTGAGGATCTGGTGGCCCTCTGCGCCGAAAGGGGCATCACCGTCACCTCCATCCCCGGATGCTGTGCGGGCATCACCGCCCTGACCCTGTCGGGGCTTCCTACGCGGCGCTTCACGTTTGAGGGATTTCTGTCGGTGAACAAGACTGAACGCAAAAGGCATCTGGATACCCTTAAGGGCGAGACCCGCACCATGATCTTCCACGAAGCCCCCCATAAGCTGAGAACCACCCTCGCCGACCTCCGCGAGGTTTTTGGCGATACCCGCCGCGTCTCCCTGTGCCGTGAGTTGACCAAGCTCAACGAGGAGGTCCTGCGCCTGACCCTCTCCGAGGCCGTAGCCTACTACGAGGAAAATGCCCCCCGTGGGGAGTACGTCCTGGTGGTGGAGGGTGCACCGGAAGGAAGCGCCGCCGAGGAAGCCTTCTGGACGGAGATGTCCATCCCCGACCACGTGGCTCATTACGTGGAGCAGGGCATGACCAAGAAGGACGCCATCAAGGCCGCCGCAAAGGATCGAGGTGTCCCCAAAAACGAGGTTTACCAACAAGTTCTTGATTGACAGACACCCGAAAGGATCGCCCCCGCGGCGATCCTTTTGCTTTGCCCTTCTCACCTTGTGTCGATTGCGGTCGAGGAATAATTTAATCCTATTAAATCTTCGGGCAAAGCCTTGTATTCCATTCTCCCATATGGTATAATGCCACCTGTTGTGACATCAAGAAATGTGAGGTATTATCATGGAAAAAATGCTCGATTGGACCTGGGGAGACATCAATAACGGCGACGTGGGACCCGGTATGTTCAGCTGGTTCCATCTTCTCTGGCTGGGTATCATGATCGCCGCCTGTATCATCATCGGCCTGACCGTCGCCCGCAAGCACAGCCCCAAGGCAGACCGCATCACGGTCTCGGTCTTCGCGGTGATCCTTATTGGCTGTGAGGTCTTCAAGCAGCTCTTCTGGTTCGCCTTCTACGACTACTACCGCTTTGAGATCTTCCCTTTCCAGTTCTGCTCAGTGCCTATCTACGTGGCCATCGCCGCCTCGGTCATGCCCTGGGACAAGGCCCGCGAGATCTGCTACCGCTTCCTGGCCTTCTACGGCATCATCGGCGGTCTGGCGGTCATGGTGGTGCCCTCGGCGGTGCTCTACACCTACTTCGTCCCCATGTCCCTCCACGCTATGCTTTGGCATACCGTCCTGGTGGTCATGGGTGTCTACCTCATTATCTCTCGCGGCTACGGAAAAAGGCTGAAGGAAATGTACGCCCCCGCCATCATGCTCCTTTGCTTCATCGCCCTCGCCATCGTGGGCAATATTCTGGTGTACCATCTCCACCTGAATACCCCCGCCTGCCAGCCGGGGGACAACCTCAGTATGTTCTACATCTCCCCCTACTACCCCACCCAGCTCCCTCTCCTGGGAGTTGTGCAGGAGTTCTCCTACCCCCTGTTCGTGGTCTGCTACCTCTTGTTCTTCAACGGGTTTTCCATGATCGTCT
>JAFQOC010000143.1 GCA_017420845.1 Clostridia bacterium | reverse complement strand
CCGTCAGCTGCTTGTTGCCCGAGAAGGCGGATTCACCCACCGACAGGGCGGCGGAAAGGTCGATGCTCTCCAGCTCGGCGGCGTTGTAGAAGGCGAAGTCACCGATGACAGCACCCTTGCCCAGGGTCACGGTCTCCAGCTTGGAGGCGCCGTAGAAGGCGGAGTTCCCGATCTGCACGTTCTCGCCGATCACCAGCTCCTGCATGGGAGAGGTGAGCACGTAGTGGTAGAAGCGTGTATCGTTCTCCTCGTAGAAGGTAGCCTCGTAGTTGCTGTCAATGTCCAGACGGAAGGCGGAATCACCGATGACGGCGCTGTTGCCGATCTTGACACTGCGGAGCGCCTTGCACTCGCGGAAGGCGGAGTTCCCAACGGACACGCCCTCAGGAATGACCACGCTCTCAATAGCCGAGCGGGCGAAGGCGTAGTCACCGATCACGGCCACACCCGACAGGTCGGGGGTTGCCTTGATGGCGGTGCGGTAGAAGCTGTGGTCAGCGATAGTCGTGAGCCCTCCCAGCTTGACCGACATCAGTCTGGAGCAATCAGCGAAAGCGTAAGCCCCCACAACGGTGACCTGAGGCATGTTCACAGCCGTCAGCTGCTTGTTGCCCGAGAAGGCGCCCGTACCAATGGCGGTCACCTTGGGATCCGTCAGCTCAAAGGTACCCTTGACACCGGGAGCCACCAGGATCAAGGTGTTACCTTCCTTGTTCAGAAGGTAAGGCTTCCCTGCCTGCGACGTAAAGGCGGTGTTGCCCGCGTCCACGGTGAAGGCGTTCAGAGCCGTGCCGCGGAAGGCGTACTCACCGATGACGGCCACGTCCTTACCCAGAGTGACCGACGCAAGAGCCTCACAGCCGTCGAAGGCGCCGGCGGGCACGACGGATGCGTTGATGGAAACGGTAGGCAGAGCCTTACAGCCAGAGAAGGCGTAGCGGCCCAGCTTGATCTTCTCGGCGGGAATATTCACCGAGGTCAGGGACTCACAGCCCGCGAAGGCGTAAGCACCCACCGACTGAGTAGCGGCGGAAAGGGTCACACCCTTCAGAGGGGTATTTCCGAAGAAGGCGTAGTCAGCCAGAGCCACCACGCTGTCCAGCTTGATGGTGCCTTCCAAAGCACAGCTTGCGAAGGCGTTCTGGTTGATGAACTTGACGCTGCCCAGACCCTCCACAGACTTGAGGGCGGTACAGCCGTAGAAGGCGCCCTGGTCAATACGCTCCAGGGTGGAGGGCAGGACCACGCGCTTGAGGGCGGTCAGATTGGCGAAGGCGTAGGGGCCGATGGTCTTGACACCCTCGGGGATGATGACCACCTCAATGGTATCGTCACCGATGAACCAGATTTTGGTGGTCTCGGGAAGCTCCTCCGAGATCTCGTCCTCGGGGCCCTTGGGAATGTAGTCGAAGTTGGAGAATGCATACTGTCCGATCTCGGTAATGGACAGGGAGGCGGGGATGTTGACCACGCCGCCCAGACCGAAGTAATGGGTCAGAGAGGGGCCTGTGGTCACGTAGGGATCCTTGACGCTGATGCTGATGGACTTGGAGAAGTAGGTAGCCTTGTCGTCCATGAGCACCTTGACGGCGATGGAGGCGAAGCCCTCGGCCACGGCGGTGATCTTACCCGTCTCGTCCACCGTCACGATATTCTCGTTGGAGGACTCGAACACCACCTTGGTGGCATCGGGGAAGTAGGCGTCCAGACGGTAGCGCAGGGTGACAGCCTCAGAGGGGTACATGGAAAGGCTGTAGTTCTCCCCCACAAACTTCATCTCGTCCCCGGTCACGCCCAGATCTCTCTCCTCGGAGGAGAGGAAGTAGTAGGCCTTGTCCACGCGGTAGCCTGTCAGGGTGAAGGTCTCGGCAACGGGCTTGTCGTAGCGCACGTAGCCCTCGTCCCCCTCGCTCCGCACCGTCAGAGTAAAGGAGGCGGTCTTCTTGGTCACGGGATCACGGGCAACGATACGGGACACACCGGGAGCGATGGCCACCAGCTTATCCCCTACCACAGTAGCCACGTCCATGTTGGCGGAGTAGTACTCCAGAAGCTCGGGCCACTCGGTGGTGGGATACACCAGAGGCTTGAGATCGTAGATCTCGTTGGGAGACAGGGTCAGCTCAGTTTCGGTGAAATAGAAGTCGGTGTAATCGTCGGGCAGGGGGATCTCGTAGGCGGCCTGATTCAGGGCGTAGTCATAGGTGACCACCGTGATGCAGTTGCCGTTGGCGGAATTCATACGGATCTCGTCCACGTAGTCGGTCAGCTCGTAGATGACCGTGGTGGTGGAGTTGTCCTCGGAGTAGATGGGGGTCATGTACTTGTCAAAGGCCTTGACCATGTAGCCATCCTGCTCCAGGGCCACGTAGCCCACCTGCATACACATGGCGTAGTGGTTGTCATAGACCGACATTTTGGCGAACAGACGGGTCTTCTTGGCCGCCTTGTCGTACTCGGTGTAGAATTCACAATCGGTGATGGCGGGAGCCTGGAAGTCGGTAACTACGGGGAAGGTAAAGGTATTATTGTCATTGGTCTCCGAGCCGTCGCGGTCGTAGTCCATGTAGGTCTTGACAGTGACGGTATAGGAGGAATTATTCTTAAGATTCTGCTCTATGGCGGAGAACTTGACGTCGATATTGGCGGGGAAAATGGTGGCGCCATTGGAGTAGGATTTGCGGATATCACGATCCACCGTCTCGTAGACCACCTCTCCCGTGGCGTTATCGGTCACCGTG
>JAFQOC010000142.1 GCA_017420845.1 Clostridia bacterium | reverse complement strand
TAGGGTTTCTTCCGACACCCGACCGAAGGGAGGATTTCACACGCGAAGCGTATTTCACTATTGCAGTTTATCGGTCTCCGACCGATAAACTGCAATTTGAAGCGACGACCGAATCATTCCCCCATTTACAAGCAACAGATCCAAAGCCCCGCCAGCGCCGCCGCCATGGCGGGTACCGCCACCGTGGCGCCGTACTTGACGAAGCGCAAAAAGGAGAAGGACACACCGTGGTCGTGAAGCTGACCCGTCCACATGATGCCCGCCAGAGCCCCCGTAGGGGTGAAGAAGGCACCGAGATTGGAGCCAATGACTGCGGAGAAGAGAGCCGACGTGGCGAGAACTCCCGCCTCCATGCTCCCCACCACCGAGCTGTACAGCACGCTCATGGGGATGTTGTTGACGATATTGGCGGCGAAGAAGGAGGACACGCCGAAGGAGGCGACCGTGCCGCCTACGGTTTCGGGGGTGGAGAGAAATCCGCCCAAGGCCCCCGTGATGCCGTACTTGTCCAGCGCCAGCACCAGAATGAACATGGAAATGACGAAGGGAGCCAGATCCCAGGGGGCGCGGATGATACAGCGGGCGATGAGGAAGATGCCGCGGCGACGGAAGAAGCTGATGGCCATGGTGAAGACCACCAGGGATACGAAGAACAAACAGGTGATGAGCCACATGGGCAAATTGAGGAAGGAGGAAACCGACAAAAGGATGATGCACCCGCCCAGATGGGTAAGTCCCACCACCTCGGTGGGGAGGTCCACGGCGGGGGCGGGAGACTCCTCGGGGTCAAGGGGTGCTTTGAGCTTCTTGCGGAAAAGAAGGTAGAGAACTCCCAAAGACGTAAGCCCCGCCATGGCGGTGGGGAGGATCATACGGGCGGTGTAGGCGAGGAAGGAGACCCCTGTGCCCGTCATGAGGTAGATATTGGTGGGGTTACCGATGATGAGGGCCATGCTCCAGGTATTGGCGGCCACGAATTCCGAAACCAGGTAGGGAAGGGGATCGATGCGGGCGGACTTAGCGAAATGGCAGATAAAGGGAGTAAAGGTCAGGACGATGATGTCGTTGGAGGTGAATACGGTCAGGACGGACACCAGGGCGTACAAAAGGAAGAACAGGGTGGTTTGACTGCCCTTTGCCTTGCCTAATACCTTGTGGGCCAGCAGGCGGAAAAATCCGATCTCGTCCAGATACACCGACATCATGGTCATGGAGAAGAAGAGAAGCAGGATCTTGATGGGGTTGACGTCTCCCGCGCTTGTCAGTCCTGCGGCGATCTCGGCGGGGGTGATGAGTCCGCTGACCGTGAGGGCCACCGCCCCCGCGAGGGGTGCCAACCAGAAAATACTGATCTTCTTGCCTCCGATCATGACGGCGGGCTTGGCAAATACCAGGGTAATGAGGGCGGCGCAGGTG
The DNA here is from genome assembly GCA_017420845.1 of Clostridia bacterium. Classification (GTDB taxonomy): domain Bacteria; phylum Bacillota; class Clostridia; order Oscillospirales; family CAG-272; genus CAMEON01. The sequence continues at coordinate 230 of JAFQOC010000142.1, read as the reverse complement.
ATGAGGAAGACGGTGAGGACGGCGATGGTGGGGGTCATGGTGTACCTCGGGATGTATAGAGTGTGGGGATTTCAAATTTGGGTTTATCGCTCCGCGCTAAACCCAAATTTGAGTGAAAAGTGAAGAGTGAAAAGTGAAGAGGTGCAAATCCTTCGGATTTGTCCATTTTTCAATCGAAATGAAGGAAACCGAAGGTTTCCCCTCCTTACCTCTTCACTCTTCACTATTAC
>JAFQOC010000141.1 GCA_017420845.1 Clostridia bacterium | reverse complement strand
TACCCGGAAAGCTGTAGGAAAGTTGGTTATACACCCGATACGCTGATCTACAAATGCTCTCCTCATCCACCGCTTCGCGGTCCCCCTTCCCCGCTGGGGACGGTAAAGAAACACACCGACAAACCCCAATTTGAATATTCGCGCCTCATTTTTTCACATTTTTTCCTCTCCCCCGCCAACCTTTCCCCCATCCCCTCCACTTATATAGATGACACCACCCCACAAAACCCGAAGGGAGCCGCCATGGACAAGCAGAACGCCGATCGCATCCTGACCGAATATCTCCAAAAGATCTATGGCTTCGCCCTGTCCAAGACGGGGGACTCCTACGAGGCCGAGGAGCTGGCCTCGGATATCACCTATGAGGTCTACCTGTCTCTGCTCCGCGACGGGATGATCTACAACGTCAATGCCTACATCCGACGCATTTCCTCCTACGTTTTCGCCCGTTGGGTCGAAAAGAAACGCAGGGCACGGGAGCGCGGCGGGGTGTCGGTGGACGAGGTGATGGAGCAGGCCGCCAAGACGGGGGCGAAAATCCCCCTCGCGTTGATCGACGCCGAGGACGCCGAGCGGGCAGAGCGCGCCGCCCACGAGGACAGCCTCAGACTCCTGCGGCGGGAGATCGCCTATCTGGGCGAGACCCAGCGAAAAATCGTGGTCGCCCACTACTACGGCGGGCAGTCGGTCAAAGAGATTGCGGAGGGTATGGACATTCCCGTGGGGACGGTGAAATGGCATCTGTTTGATGCAAGAAAAACCATCAAGGAGGGTATGAATATGGAAAGAAACAAAGGAACTCTGGGGATCAACCCCATTCGCTTTTGCAGTATGGGACACAACGGCCGCCCCGGCACCACGGGGGACACGGCCAGCCATCTGAACACGGTACTGGCGCAGAATATCGCTTATGCCGCCTATTGGGAACCCAAAACCGAGGCCGAAATTGCCGAGGAGCTGGGGATCACTCCCGTGTTCATTGCGGATATCGTGGCGGACTTGGAGGCATTCGGATTTATGTCTCGCGTGGAGGGCGGCAGGCTCCGCACGGATATCGTCATCAGCCGCTCCACCAAGGAAGTGGACGAGGCGATCTACAAGTTGAAAACCGAGACTGTTGACAAGCTCTGCAACCGCTTCATGCCCATATGGCTGAAGAATATGGATGAATATTACAAGCAACACAAGGATTCCATCTACGTTCCCGACGGTGACATGAATCTTTGGCGATGGAGTGCATTCATGTGGGGGCAACAGGATCTCCCGTCCTTGGATACGCGAGTCGATGAAAATATTCTCAACCGCTTTTGGATCCAGCGTCCCGACGGTGGATGTTATATCGCCAATGCCGTGGTAGATGATGACTACACCGTAGACTACGACGAGACCTGCCTGTGGTCCTGCGGACATATGAACCGCCGCTCGGATCGGTACGAAGGCTTGGCCTCCGTGCAGATGAATACCGCCTATGACACCCGTCCCAACGGCTGGCAGGATAATATGACCGAGGATTACGATATTCTCTACGAATTCATCACGGGTCAACTCCCCGAAAGCCAGCCCAATCTGTCCAAATATCAGCGACTCTTCACACGAGGGCTGGTGGCGCGGCGTGAGGACGGCATTTCGGTCAACGTCCCCGTGGTAAGGAGCGATCTCGCTGCCTTTGATCTGTTTTCGGGGATCGACCTGAATGAATACAATGCCATCTATGCCAACTGCTCCGAGCAGGTCGGCGAGCTGGAGGCCTCTCTGTATCCTGCCCATATGCAGGAGTACATCCGCGCCAGAAATAAAGCATACGGCACGTATCTCTATATGTACTTCTACCGCTGGATGCTGGATAACGGTGTCCTCACCCTCCCCGAGGATGACCGCCGCGGCGGCATCATGACGGTGGTCTTTGCGGATACGCTTCCCAAGGCTTAACACTTGAATTGATACCCCGTCCGTTTTGGGCGGGGTTTTCTTTTTGCAGAAATATCCGTCAAACACATTTTTTGCCATTAATTCTCGCTTTCCACTTGACACAAAAGCATTTCTGTGTTACTATAACATGAGTTATTTTACAAAGGAGAATCGTCATGAACCGAATGAAGCGCATCCTCGCGACCCTTTTGGCCTCCCTCATGCTGCTGCCCTCTCTTGCAGCCTGCGGTGAGGTCGATGATCCCTCCGATACCAAGCCTTCCTCCCAAACAACCTCCGCCGAGGGAGATGGCAATATCCCTGCTGACGAGCTGCCCGCTGACCTGAAATACAACAAGGAGAAGATCACCTTCATCAGCGTCAACCAAATGGACTACGATGATCTGACGGGCGACGTCGTGGAGGACGCCGTCTATGAGCGCAACAAGGCCGTTGAGGAACGGCTGGGCGTGGAGATCAACGTCATCCAGGAGGATACTCCCATTGACAAGGTCACCACCGCCGTCAACGGTGGCAGCTCGGACTACGACGTCATGGTAGAGCTTTGCTGGCGCGCCGCCCCCAAATTTACCGGCAACTACTTCTACAACCTCCGTAACACCGCGTATCTGGACTTTGAGAAGCCTTGGTGGAATCAGAGCTTCACCGACGTGGTGACCTATAACGACATCACCTTCGGTGTCACGGGTGCCATGGTGCTTTCCCTGTACCGCCGTACCTACGTCACGGTATTCAACAAGGACCTGTTCACCGACGCCAACCAGCCCTACCTCTACGAGCACGTGGATAACGGCTCCTGGACTCTGGACAAGCAGGCCTCCTTGGTGCCTCTGTTCCACCGTGACAACGGTAACTCCCAAAAGGATATGGAAGGCGACATCTACGGCTTTGTCAGCAACGATTTCATTTTCGTAGACCCCTACTGGGCCTCCTGCGAGGTGGAGATCATCCGTAAAAACAACGAGGGAGAATACGAGTGGATCTTTGAGTCCTCCAAGCTCCACGATATGGCCGAGAAGGTACTGGCTCTCTACTATGGAACCGGTGATGCCGCCTACATCGAGAACGACGACTACCAGGCTGAGCAGACCGTCATAAAAATCTTTTCCGGTGGCTTCGCCGCCATGGGCACCATGGTCATCCAGCAGTTGGAGGATGCCTCTATGCGCAATATGTCTCAGGAATACGGCGTGGTGCCGATTCCCAAGTACAGCGTGGATCAGAAGACCTACTACAGCCAGATGCACGATGGCTTCACCATCGCCTGCTTCCCCAACACGGTCAAATCCGACCGTGCTGATATGCTCAGTGCCGTTC
>JAFQOC010000140.1 GCA_017420845.1 Clostridia bacterium | reverse complement strand
GTCGACACCGCCCCCGCCCACCCCACCGAGGAAAAGACCACCGCCGCCGAGACTTCCGCCACCTGGACCTGCCCCGACTTCAAGGTCTCGGGGGTGTTCTCCTCCCACATGGTCCTCCAGCGCGAGAAGCCCATCAAGGTCTGGGGCTTTTCGGATACCCCCGGCTCCCGCGTGGCGGGCTGCTTCATGGGGGAGACCGTCACCGCCACCGTGGGCGAGGACAACCGCTGGACCCTGACCTTCTCCTCCCACCTCACCGAGTGCGATCCCCAGATCATGGTGATCTCGGATGATCGCGGCCACACCGTGACCTTCGAGGATATCCTCATCGGTGACGTCTGGCTCATCGGCGGCCAGTCCAACGCCGAGCTGACCCTGGGCCCCTGCATGGCCCTCACCCCCAGTATGGACTTCTACGAGGGGGATAATTTCCGCCTCTTCGCCCAGTACCAAAATTACCCCTACACCCACCAGGACCTCTGCGCTACCCCCCAGCCCGACGTCATCAACCCCGAATGGTGCTGGAAGCGCCCCGACAGGGAAGCATCCCTGAATTTCTCGGCCATGGGCTGGTACTTCGCCCATGAGGTCACCAAGCATATCGGTATCCCTCTGGGCATGGTCATGATGGCGGCGGGCGGTGCCTGTGTCCGTGAGCTGCTCCCTATTGAGCTGGCCCACGGCGAGGGCTACTTCTTCGGTGCCAACGTCCAGGAGGGCGGCTACTACAACACCCTCATCCACCCCTGGCTGGGACTTCCCTGCAAGGCGATGCTCTTCTTCCAGGGCGAGAGCGAGGGCGGTGACCGCAACCTTGCCGAGAAGTATGCATACGAGCTGGCCCTGCTGGTAGCCGACGAGCGCGCCCGCTTCGGTCAGGACTTCCCCTTCTACAACGTCCAGCTCTCCGACTACCGCGACGAGGGAACCCAATTCTTCCCCTGGCACGATATCATCCGTATCCAACAGCATAGGGCCCTCTCCATCATCCCCAACTCTACCTTGACCGTTGACATGGATCTGGGCGCACCCGAGGATTGGCCCGATTGGGCCCACTCCCCCCGCAAGCTGGAGCTGGGCGAGCGCCTTGCCCTCCTGGCTCTGGCCAAGGAGTACGGCATCGGCCGCGAGACCGAGTGCGCCTCCCCCCGCCCCGTCATGGCCTCCTTGTCAAACGATCGTACCAAGATCGTGGTGGAGTTCACCGACATTTCCGCGGGCCTTATCGTCAGCGGCCATAACCCCGCCGACAGCTACGGCATGGAGGTCCGGGGCTTCACGGTAGGCGACTACGACCACCGAACCCCCGCCCGCGCCACCGTCACCTCCCGCCACGCGGTCACGGTGGAGATCCCCGCCGAGGTCCTGGCCGCCGCAGAGGCTGATCCCGACAACGTGGGGGCCCTCATGGGTCAAGTCAACTATGCCTTCTCCTTGCGTATCACCCCCGAGAACGCCGACCTGCGGGGTGGAAATAATTTGCCCGCCATGGCGTTTTCCATGAGCGTGGTGGCGGTGGAGTGAGCCATGACGAGAGAGGAAGCCTACTACGAGTACATCAAGCTTTTGAGCGGAGATACGGAATCCTACGATGCGTGGCTGAATTCCTTGCTGGATACCGAGGTGCCGCCGTCAAATACCCTTTTGTCCCTTGTGGACTGTCGGGGAAATGTGAACGATGCCCAACGGTGCCTGCATCTGTACTGCCTTGAGCAGCCTGTTAACGAATCGGCTGTATACGAGCGACTCCGCTTGGAGCTTCTCAAGGAATATGAAGCGGGATCCCTTACCAAGGATGCCGTTGTGGCGACGCTGTTCCGCTACTCGAAGGTCATCCCGTCCTGTCCCTTTGAGCGCCGCTGCCGGGATCTGTCGGACTACTACGAGCTTGCCGAAGCGGGCTGGGAAGATATGGACAAGTTCGACGCGGCATTGATCGCATTCCTGCGCCACGGCGATGGGATCGACATGACGGGCGTATGGGGATCGTGATATGAAGGTGTCTGCCATCGAAAAGCTCATAGGGGACAGAGATTTTGCGTATTTGCAACCATGGTTCTACCAAAACCCCCACGCCCTCCGCTGTGAGTTGGGGCAAGGTGACGACACCGAGACCTATATGCATAACGCCTACCGCCGCGCCAAGGAGATCTTTGCCATCCTGTTCCCCGACGGCCAACCCGACGCGGTGATTTTCGATCAGTTCGTGTACGAAATGCCATACCGTAGCAGATACGCCCATAAGGAGCGCGCCTTCTTCACCCGTATGACCGCCCGCCGCCACGTCGTAGTCCCCAACCTCCGCACCTATGAGGATGAAGATGGTGAAGAAGAAAAGACCTACATCCGCGACCGCGTGGTCAGCTACCGCGACACCGAGGATTTCCCTGTCAACCGCCTCATCCGCCGCAACATTTGGGAACAGCAGTTCACCCCCGTGGGCTTTGTCTCCTTTGAAAATGAGTGCATCCTCTCCATCTACGACGACCGCGGATGCGACGTTGTCTTTGCTACCCACGAAAAGCTCCGCGAGCTGTATCCTTTCCTGAAACCCTATTTTCTGGCATACGACGCCGAGGAGATGGAGCGGAGGTATGGCGAAGAATGATCCAATCGTACCGGTTTAGTAAGATTCAAATTTGGGTTTATCGGTGCGTTGGGTTGCGGCTACGCCAAGGGGTGCAGGGGCGAAGCCCCTGCACCTC
>JAFQOC010000016.1 GCA_017420845.1 Clostridia bacterium | reverse complement strand
GTCGATCTCGGTCAGGTCGATCTCCACGGTCTTGACCTCGTTGGGAACAGAGGACATCTCGTAGTGGTTGGTGGTGATGATGGCGTCCTCGGCGGGCAGCATCTCGAAGGTGGTGCCCTCCTGGATGGCGGAGAGGGTGTTCAGCAGGAGAACACGCTTGCCGGTAGCCTCGTACTCGGTGTTGAAGTTGGAGCCGTTCAGCTCACCGCAAGGGGTAACGTAGGTAACGGTGACCTTGGAGAATTTGGAGAGATCCATCTCGCCCAGGTTGATGGAACCGTAGTGCAGAGCGATAACGTGCTGATCCGCACCGAGACCCAGAGCGGGAGCATTTACGGGAACGTCCACGGTGGGCCAGCTGCCGGTGGCGGTAACGGTAGTCAGGTCAACGTCAACAGTCTCCTCGGTGGGCTCCTCAGTAGGCTCCTCAGTGGGCTCCTCAGTGGGCTCCTCGGTGGGCTCCTCGGTGGGCTCCTCGGTGGGCTCCTCGGTGGGCTCCTCGGTGGGCTCCTCAGTGGTGGCGTCCTCAGTGGGAGCCTCGGTGGTGGCGTCCTCAGTGGGAGCCTCGGTGGTGGCGTCCTCAGTGGGAGCCTCGGTGGTAGACTCCTCGGTAGGAGTCTCTACAGTAGTGTCTGCCACGGTGGTGTCGTCACCGGCGGGGGTCTCATTGCAAGCCACCACGGTGAACACGAGAGCCAGCAGCAGAACAGCCAGAAGTACAAGCTTTTTCATGATGTAATTTCCTTTCGATAGATAATTGTCGACCCGGAAGGGCCAAACAGGGCGAATTATAACATAAAAAAAGCGTTTTGTCAAGAACTTTCTGCAATCTTCCAATAATTTCCTTGCGCAAAATCAATCGGTCACTTTTTTTGCCCATGCCTCTTGCTTTTTGAAGGGTTATCTGTTATAATAAACGTATAACGAATGAGAAAATCTACCCCTCCGTATCCCTTCCACCACTCTGCGAAAAGGAGTCCCCTATGCTCATCAAAGGCCTGCAAAAGCTCACCCTGCTGGACTTCCCCGAGAAAATGGCCTGCACGGTGTTCACCTTCGGATGTAATTTCCGCTGTCCCTTCTGCCACAACGCTTCTCTGGTCCTTTCCGACCGCACCGATAACACCGTCATGCCCGAGGAGGAGATCCTTGCCTTCCTGCGAAAGCGCAGGGGCATTCTGGAGGGAGTCTGCATCACGGGAGGCGAGCCTACGCTCCAGCCCGATCTGGCCGACTTCATCCGCCGTGTCAAGGACATGGGCTACGCCGTTAAGCTGGACACCAACGGCTACCGTCCCCACCTGCTGAGGGCGCTGCTGACCGAGGGGCTTTTGGACTACGTGGCTATGGATATCAAAAATTCTCTCCCCCGCTACCCCGCCACCGTGGGTATTACCCATTTTGATACCGCCCCCATTGAGGAGAGCGCCGCCCTTCTCATGGAGGGGCGCACCCCCTTTGAGTTCCGCACGACCCTGGTCCGCGGCCTCCATACTCCGGAGAGCGTAGAGGATATGGGCAAGTGGCTGGCGGGGGATGAGCGCTTCTTTCTCCAGACCTTTGAGGACTCGGGAGATCTCATCGGAGAGGGGCTTTCCGCATTCGATCGGAAGGGAACAGAGACTCTGCTCGCTCTGTTGTGCAACTATGTACCAAATGCACAAATCCGAGGATAGCTCACTATATATTGTGCCGATTTTGAAAATTCACCCAATATTTTGTGTTATTGGTCTTGACAAATCCCATACGTTGTGGTATGATTATGCTACGCACAATCGGGGATTTCGACAGCATACTCGCTATTTCGCCGTGGCGCGTGCCCTGCAAGGGACCCTCGTCACGGCATTTTTATGCCAAAAATCCCCGCCACACCATACATATATCACTTTAAGGAGGTAACCCATGTATACCGTACTCAAGCGTGACGGACGCATCATCAACTTCGACATTCAAAAGATCGCCGGCGCCATCAAGCTGGCCTTCGACGCCCAGGAGCGCAACTACAACCAGGATATCATTGATTTCCTCGCCCTCAAGGTCACTGCTGACTTCGAGCCCAAGATCCGCGATCACTCCATCTCGGTGGAGGACATCCAGGACAGCGTGGAGAAGGTCCTGATCCAGGCAGGCTACGACGACGTGGCAAAGGCCTACATTCTCTACCGCCGCCAGCACGAGAAGATGCGTAACGTCAACGCCACCATGCTTGACTACAAGTCCATCGTAGACTCCTACCTCAAGGTCGCCGACTGGCGCGTCAAGGAGAACTCCACCGTCACCTACTCGGTAGGCGGTCTGATCCTCTCCAACTCGGGCGCTATCACCGCCAACTACTGGCTCTCCGAGGTCTACGACGACGAGATTGCTAACGCCCACCGTAACGCTGACATCCACATCCACGATCTGTCCATGCTCACGGGCTACTGTGCGGGCTGGTCCCTCAAGCAGCTGATCCAGGAGGGTCTGGGCGGTATCACCGGTAAGATCACCTCCGCCCCCGCCAAGCACCTCGCCACCCTCTGCAACCAGATGGTCAACTTCCTCGGTATCATGCAGAACGAGTGGGCAGGCGCCCAGGCCTTCTCCTCCTTCGATACCTACCTGGCCCCCTTCGTCAAGGCGGACAACCTCACCTACGACCAGGTCAAGAAGTGCGTGGAATCCTTCATCTACGGCGTGAATACCCCCTCCCGCTGGGGCACCCAGGCTCCCTTCTCCAACATTACCCTGGACTGGACGGTTCCCAACGACCTGGCCGAGCTCAACGCCATCGTGGGCGGTAAGGAGATGGACTTCAAGTACAAGGACTGTAAGAAAGAGATGGACATGGTCAACAAGGCCTTCATCGAGACCATGATCGAGGGCGACGCCAACGGCCGCGGCTTCCAGTATCCCATCCCCACCTACTCCATCACCCGTGACTTCGACTGGTCCGAGACCGAAAACAACAAGCTCCTCTTCGAGATGACCGCCAAGTACGGTACTCCCTACTTCTCCAACTACATCAACTCGGATATGGCTCCCTCCGACGTCCGCTCCATGTGCTGCCGTCTGCGCCTGGATCTCCGCGAGCTCCGCAAGAAGTCGGGCGGCTTCTTCGGCTCGGGTGAGTCCACCGGCTCTGTGGGCGTCGTCACCATCAATATGCCCCGTATCGCTTACCTGGCCGCTGACGAGGCCGACTTCTACAAGCGACTGGACCGCATGATGGACATCTCCGCCCGCTCCCTGAAGATCAAGCGCGAGGTCATCACCCGCCTCATGGGCGAGGGCCTGTACCCCTACACCCGCCGCTACCTGGGCACCTTCGCCAACCATTTCTCCACCATCGGTCTGGTGGGCATGAACGAGGTGGGTCTCAATGCCAAGTGGCTCCGCAAGGACATGACCCACGCCGAGACCCAGAAGTTCACCCGTGAGGTCCTCACCCACATGAGAGACCGCCTCTCCGACTACCAGGAGCAGTACGGCGACCTCTACAACCTGGAGGCTACTCCCGCCGAGTCCACTTCCTTCCGTCTGGCCAAGCACGACCGCAAGTTCTACCCCGATATCGTCACCGCCGCCGAGGCTGACGAGGGCAAGACTCCCTACTACACCAACTCCTCCCACCTCCCCGTAGGCTACACCGACGATATCTTCGCTGCTCTGGACATTCAGGACGAGCTCCAGACCCTCTACACCTCGGGCACCGTCTTCCACGCCTTCTTAGGCGAGAAGCTTCCCAACTGGAAGAGCGCCGCGACCCTCATCCGCACCATCGCCGAGAACTACAAGCTGCCCTACTACACCCTCTCCCCCACCTAC
>JAFQOC010000139.1 GCA_017420845.1 Clostridia bacterium | reverse complement strand
TCATCGCCTACCGTGAGGAGCATCCCCGCGCCGACATGGTAACCTTTACCCCCTTGATCGCCAAGCCCATCGTCCCCGTAGAGGCCAAAATCGTGGGCATCCTCCGTCACTTTGAAAAGAAAACGCGGGTGTCCATGACGTCCCTCATTGATGATTCCGTGTCTCTTCCCGATATGATCGCCGTGTTCCTGGGCATTCTGGAGCTGGTCAAGCTTCGCCGCATCGTGCTGGTGGAACGGGACGACACCGTCGGTTCGGTCTACGGCATTGATTCCGAATTCATCATAGGAGACCCTGTCTCCCCCCAGGAGAGCTCGGATATCTCCTCGGATTTCGATTCGCCCCCCGATTCCACACCCAAGGAGGTGATCAAACGTGTCGAATGATAAGAATACCCCCGAGACCCAACAGGCGTTGGATACGGTGGAGGATATTCAGCGCGCCGTGGAGGCTATTCTCTTTGCGGCGGGATATCCCGTAAAATACGAAAAGCTATCCGAGGTCATTGGCCTCCCCCAACGGGATCTGCGCAATCTGATAGAGGCCATGTCCCGGCAGTACGGCAACCGGGGGATTCAGCTTCTCCTGTTTCCCGACGCTTGTCAGCTGGCTACCAAGGAGGTTTTCGCCCCTTATATCCGGGAAGCCCTGGGCATAAAGCGCGGCGGAAATCTGTCGGCCTCCTCGCTGGAGGTGCTGGCGGTGGTTGCCTACAACCAGCCTGTGACCCGCGCCTACGTGGACGCGGTGCGCGGTGTGGACAGCGCCTACGCCGTCTCTTCCCTGTTGGATAAAGGCCTCATTGAGGCAGTGGGCCGCCTGGACGCTCCGGGACGCCCCATGCTGTACAGCACCACCGAGAAGTTTTTACGGGTCTTCGGTCTGCGCTCCATCCTGGATCTGCCCGAGACCGAAGCGCTGAACGTGGCCTCCGATCAGGCCGGCGGCGTCATGATAGAGCCCGACAGATCCCAGCTCACCATTGATTCCACGGAGGAGCAATGCCCGGTGTCCCCCGAGGACGCTATCCCGACGGATGAGTCCTCCCGAGAGGAGGAGGAGACATGACAGGCTGGATCATATTCGGCTGTATCGTCCTGCTCTTCGTGTTCCTCTTTACGGTGCACGCCTACATCACCATCGAGATGGTGGACGATATGGCCTTGACGGTCCGGGTCCTGGGCATTCCCATCAGGATCCTGCCGAAAAAGCCCAAAACCTACAATCCCAAGCACTATACCCTGAAGAAGATTCGCAAGCGGGATGCCAAGGCCGCGAAGAAAGCCGCCAAGAAAGCCGAAAGCAAAAAGAAAAAGAAGGCCGAAAAGGAGCAAAAGAAGGCAGACAAGAAGGCCGAGCTGGCCAAAATGAGCAAGGAGGAAAAACGGGCGCTGAAGGAAAAGAAGAAGGCCTCCCGTCCTCCTCTGACCGAGCTCATTCCCCTGGTCTGCAAGACGCTGGGCCTGTTCTTCTCCCGTTTCTTCGGTAAGCTCCACATCAAGGTCGCCATGCTTCACGTCCGCGTGGGCTCCTCCGATGCCATGCAAACGGCGGTGATCTACGGAGCGGTCAACCAGTCAGTACAATATCTGGTGGAATTTCTTCGCAAGATCTCCCACGTGGACGGTCTAAAAAAGGCGGATATCCGCATCGAGCCGGATTTCCTGTCGGACAAGATCGAGTTTGAATTAAAGCTGACGGTTCGGGTCAGCCTGGGTAACGTGCTGGGCGCCCTTTTGAAGGCAGGATGGAAATTCCTGGTCGGATTCATCAAGATCAAGCCCGACCCCGATCACCCCAAGGGCGGCATCAAGCCCCCCAAGCCTCCGCGAGCCCCCAAGCCACAGCCCATCCCCTGTCCCGATAATCCCGAGCCCCGCGGATGATCCTCGGACGGCTCCTCATACGCTCCCAATTTTGTTTATTAATAAAAAAGTCAAATCAAGAAAGGAAAGAATACCATGTCTACTACCCCTACCGGCACCCCCACCAGCGAAACCAAGCTTCAGGACGTCATCCAGACCTCTCTGCAGAACATCAAGAACCTCATTGACACCAACACCATCATCGGTACTCCCATTACCCATCCCTCCGGCACCGTGATCATCCCTGTTTCCAAGGTCGCCATGGCCTACGCCACCGGCGGACTGGACTATGTGGGTAAAACCGACCCCAACGCCAAGCCCGTCAACTTCGGCGCAGGCGGCGGCACCGGCCTGACCCTTCAGCCCATCGGCTTTCTGGTCATCAACGCAGACGGTGAGGTGGAGATGCTGAACGTGGGCGTGAAGAACCCCTCCGACCCCATCGAGCAGATCGCTGACATCATCGAGCGCTCTCCCGAGATCATCGCCCGTGTAAAGGCTCTGCTGGGTAAGGGCGGCGACGAGTAATTCTCCCGCATTCCCTACCCTGTCCGCTGACCTCGGACAGGTGTCATAATCCTTCCCGTCCCACCATATAGTATAGGGAAAGCTTGTACTACGGAGGGACGGGAATGTTCATGTACGCAACCATTACTTCGACTGCGCGTAATCACAGAAAAACTTTCCGGCTGCAAAAAGCGATCAGCCTTTTGCTGTCGGTACTGATTCTATTTTTGAGTCTCGCCGGACAGACCGCCCGTGCCGAGCAGTCCCCCGAGGCCGTACCGTGGGTCAAGCCTCCCGAGGCGTGGACACAGACCATGAGCGGCAACGTGGTAATCCCCGCCGGGGATGCTTCCCTGCCCGTGGCTCTGACGGGCGTATCGGCACGGGGAGCGGTGCTGCTTGAGGCTGAAAGCGGTGAGATGATTTTCGGTCAGAATCAACACGCCCGACTCCCCATGGCCTCTACCACCAAGATCATGACCGCCCTGGTTGCCCTGGAGGCTTTGCCCACAGACACCGCGGTGACGGTCACGAAGGAGGCGGTGGGAGTGGAGGGCTCCTCCATATACCTGTGCGATGGAGAGATCCTGACCCTGGAGGAGCTTCTTTACGCGCTCCTGCTGGAGTCCGCCAACGACGCGGCGGTGGCTATTGCCATAGCCGTAGCAGAAACCGTGGAGAATTTTGCCGATCTCATGAATCAGAAGGCTTCCGATTTAGGTCTTACCAACACCCATTTCGTCAATCCTCACGGACTGGATCATGAGGAGCACTATACCACGGCCTACGAGCTGGGGGTCATCACCGCCGAGGCATTGAAAAACCCGGAGTTCCGCCGTATCTGCTCCACCGAGCGCAAGACCATCCCCCTTCACGGGACCGAAGGTGTGCGCCTCCTCCTCAACCACAACAAGCTTCTGGACAGCCTTGAGGGATGTATCGGAGTAAAAACGGGCTTTACCAAAAAGACGGGCCGTTGTCTAGTCTCCGCCGCACAGCGGGAGGGGATCACGCTGATCGCCGTGACCTTGAATGATCCGGACGACTGGCGGGATCACACCGCCATGCTGGAATACGGCTTTGCCCTGTACCGCCGGGTTCCCCTCTGCTCCCCCGGGTTCTTTTCCGCTCCTCTCTGGACAGTCTCAGGAATACAGGAGTATGTCATGGTGGAAAGTCCCCGGGAGACGTATGCCATCCTGCGTCGGAATCACGGGGAGATACGCTGTGTCGTGGAGCTTCCCCGTTTCACCTTTGCCCCTGTAACGGCCGGGCAACAGGTAGGGCAGCTGCGCTTTTTCGAGAACGCGCCCGACGGAAGCCGGACCGAGATCGGGCAGGCCCCTCTGACCGCCTCCTACGGTGTAGAGGCGGTTACCTACAAAAAAAGCTTGTGGGATCGCCTCACTTCCCTTCGAGGGCGGTGAGAATACATACAAAAAAAACAAAGGATTTATCATGGAACCCATCAGAATTTCAAAATATTTTACCGACTGCGGCGTGATGTCCCGCAGGGCGGCGGACACCGCCGTTGAGCGAGGCGAGGTT
>JAFQOC010000138.1 GCA_017420845.1 Clostridia bacterium | reverse complement strand
GCATTTCACACGCGAAGCGTATTTCACTATTGCAGTTTATCGGAACGATAAACTGCAATTTGAAGGACCTCCGAATCGTTTCATTTACTTTTCGAAAACGATCCGGTAAGTACCGCTCACGGCGGGCTTTGCGTCCTCACCGTCGGAGAAGGTATACCCCTCCCGCAGAGCGATACGACCGCCCATCCCCTCGGGGATCTCCACGGTCAGCGAGATCTCGTCCCCCTCCCGCTTCCAGGCGGAGACGATCTTTCCCACAGGAGAAATATGGTACGCAGAGGCATCCTCCAAAGCGGTCACGAAGGCGGGCTTGATCTCGCAAGTCAAAGCACCGCCCACAGGAGCCACCGAGATCCCCGCCACGGCCTTGATGAACCAAGCGCTGATATCTCCCCAGAAATGGTGATTGAGGGAGGGCGGCCCCCAATGAGCCCACGCGGGATAGAAGCTCTCCCACAGGGTGGTGGCGCCGCGGCGGACCGGATCGCCGTAGGAGGGATGCCCCTGCTCCACGGCCATCCTCCAGGCCAGATCGGCGTAGCCGTACTCGGCCAGCACGTGGAAGATCACCCGACCGCCCAGAACACCCAGATCCATGCGGTCGTCGCACTCGGCGATCAGGGCAAGGAGCTGACCAAAGGCGGCTTTCTTCTCGTCCTCGTTGAAAACGCCGTAGTAGAGCGCCATAGCCTGGGAGGTCTGGCACTCCCCCGCCACCAGCATGGTGTCGAAGTCCACCAGATGAGCGCGGATGGCCTCGCGGTAGAGTCCCGCCTGGCTGCGAGCGTACTCCGCCTCGGAGGTCTTGCCCACGGCGTCCAGCAGGACCGCCATCTTATTGGCAATATCCATGGATACGATGGTATCCGTCACCGCAAGAGGCGCTTGAGGCTTTTTGACCTCGGTGTGACACCAGTCGCCCAGGCCAATGTGGAGCAAGCCCTGCTCATCCACGCGGGTACGCAGATACCGGAGGTACGCCATAAAGGCCTCTGCCGACTCGGCGGCCATAGCGGTATCCCCCCGCCACAGGTAGGTGAAGTAGGGCAGATAGACCAGCACGCTGTCCCAGGCGGGGCCGTTGCCCCAGGCGAAGCCCCAGCCTCCCGTGGGCACGATGCCGGGCAGGCTTCCCGCGTCGCTCTGGGCTTTGCAGATATTCCGCATCCACTCGCGATAGTTGCGCTCGGGATTGTAATTGATGAGCGCGGCCTCGCAGGACAGAGCCGCGTCCGCCGTCCAGCCGTTCTTTTCGCGGTGGGGACAGTCGGTGGGAAAATGGTGGAAGTTGGACAGAATGCTCCGTCTGGTGATCTCCTGGATCCTGTTGGCCACGGGATCCGAGCAGGTAAAGCCGCCCCGATCCTCCATTTCGGTGTGCATGACCAGGTAGGTCAGTAGCTCGGGAGTGGCCTGCTCAGCCGTGATGCCGTCCACGCGGATATAGCGGAAGCCGTGGTAGACGAAGGCGGGAGTATAGGTCTCCACCCCCTCACCACCACAGATGTAGGTGTCCAGATGGACGATATCCTTGTCCCGCTCCCAGTGCTCGCGGACGAACCAGACGTTATCCAGACGGATATCCCCGTCCTTCAGAGTTTCGGCGAAGCGTAGCTCGATCTTCTGCCCCGTCCGACCCTTGACCGTCAAGCGGCACACGCCGGCGTTGTTCTCGCCGAAATCGTAAATAAAGCCGTCCCCGCAAGGGAAAATGTCCACGGGTGCGATCTCCCGTTCCACCGTGATGGGCGCGATATCCGCCACTCGCAGTTCCCCCGTGGGCGTCTCGGCGGGGAGCGCAAACTCCCATTCACCGTCGTCAAAATCGGGGAGCGTCCACCCCTCGATTTCAGCCTTGCGGCGACCGTCGTAGCATTCGCCGAAGCGGTAATCGTCCCACAAAAAGGGGGAGGGCGACACCTTGAAGGAGGTATCCCCCGTGAGAAGCACGGCACCGTCTCCGCCGACCACCTCCAAGGACATCTTGGGGGCGCCACGGAAGGAAGCCTTGTCAAAATCCCAGATATGCCCGCCGGGGTTGTTCACAAAGCCGTTGCCCAGGATCAGGCCCACGGCGTTTGCCCCCTTTTGCAGAGTGATCTCGTACTCGTCATAGTACACCAGATCCTCGGGGTTGGAGAGGTAGGGGGACAGAAGCCCCCGGGTCAGCCGACGGCCGTTGAGGTACAGCTCGTAGATGCCGCAGACAGCCACCCGCAGAGTCGCGGCCGTCTCCTCGGAGACAGTCACCTCGCGGCGGAAGCAGTAGGCGGGGACGTGGTTTTCAAAGGTATTGTACGTGGTCGTCGCGCAGATGTAGGTCTGTCCGAAAGACATTGTCATAGCCTCCTGGGGAGAATGGAAAAGGACTGAAAAAAGCCTAAACAGGGGACATCTCCCGG
>JAFQOC010000137.1 GCA_017420845.1 Clostridia bacterium | reverse complement strand
GAAGGTTTTGCACCTTAACATGCCGAAAGGCATATTTCACTTGCGCGTAGCGCAAATTTCACACCGCAGGTATTTCACACGCCGCAAGGCGTATTTCACTCAAATTTGGGTTTATCGCAGAGCGATAAACCCAAATTTGAATACCCAAGATTACCCCGAAAGGAGACCCCATGAAGCACATTCTCATCATCGACGACGACATCCACATTGGCGATATGCTGGAGGAGGTCCTGACCCGGGAGGGCTACCGCGTCTCCCGCGCCTACTCGGGCACCGAGGCGCTCCTGGCCGTCAAAGCCTTCTCTCCCGATCTGGTGCTGTTGGATCTCATGCTCCCGGGGCTTGCGGGAGAGGAGGTATTGCCCAAGATCAAGGGCATCCCCGTTATCGTGGTCAGCGCCAAGATCGACCAGCAGAACAAGGTGGAGCTCCTTCTGGGTGGTGCGGCGGACTATATCACCAAGCCCTTCGACATCTCCGAGCTGCTGGCGCGGATCACGGTGGCTCTCCGCCGTGTGGCGGTGGCCGAGCGGCCCGTGCTGGTCCACGGCGGTCTGCGGCTGGACACCGAGACCCACACCGTCACGGCGGGGGATACCGAGGTCAAGCTGACCCGCACCGAGTACGCCATCTTAAAGCTCCTCATGCAGAACCCCACCCAAGTCCTTTCCAAATCCCACCTCCTGGACCGCATCAGCGAGGACACTCCCGACTGCACCGAGTCCTCCCTCAAGATCCACGTCAGCAACCTCCGCAAGAAGCTGCGGGAAGCCGACGGCGAGGAGCATATCGAGGCGGTGTGGGGGATCGGGTTTAAGATGAAGGAATGATAAATAGGGGAACGGCCTCCGGCGGCTCAGAACCTTTTTTGAAAAAAAGGTTCTGAGAACTCCAAAAAACTTTTTGGAAAAATGATAATTGGGTTCAAGTTACCGAGACCAAAATACATTGATGCATTTTTTAGTTTGAGCCACACGAACCGAGACCCGAAGCCATCTTAGAAACCCCCGCGGGGCCCCTCACCCCACTTTGATATTCGGAGAACGGGGGACGGGAGAGCGAACATACCGATAAACCCAAATTCGAAAAAAATTCCAATCTTTACGATTTCTTTACTCTTTCCTTTGCCGATTTCTTAACTCCCGGGTTCTATAATGACGGCACAAGCACGGAGGACGGCAAAAACGGGCCGCCGTGCGAGAAAGGAGAATGACTTTATGGAATACGTACTGACTGCCAATGCGTTAACCAAGCAATACGGCCACTTCAAGGCCTTGGACAATTTCACCATGCACGTCCCCAAGGGAGCCATCTACGGCTTTGTGGGAAAGAACGGGGCGGGTAAGACCACCCTGATCCGCCTTATCTGCGGCTTGCAGACTCCCACCGCGGGGGACTACACCCTCTACGGCGTGAAGAACACCGACCCCAAGGTGGTGCGCTCCCGCCGCCGCATGGGGGCTGTGGTGGAGACTCCCTCCATCTACATGGACATGACCGCTGAGGAGAACCTTAAACAGCAGTATCTCATCCTGGGGCTTCCCTCCTTCGACTCCATCCCCGAGCTTCTGAAGCTGGTGGGTCTGGAGAACGCGGGGAAGAAGAAGGCGCGGAACTTCTCTCTGGGTATGCGCCAGAGACTGGGCATCGCCATCGCCCTGGCGGGGGATCCCGACCTGCTGGTGCTGGATGAGCCCACCAATGGCCTCGACCCTCAGGGTATCATCGAGATGCGTGAGCTGATCCTGAAGCTCAACCGCCAGCGCAACATCACGGTGATCATGTCCAGCCACATTCTGGACGAGCTGGCCCGTCTGGCCACCCACTACGGCTTCATCGACGGGGGGCGTATGCTCCGGGAGATCAGCGCCGAGGAGCTGGAGGCCGCCTGCCGCAAGTGCCTGCGGGTGGAGGTGTCCGACGTGGGCGCTCTGACCCGGGTTCTGGACGCCAAGGGGATCGAATACAAGATCGTGTCCGACACCAAGGCCGATATCTACGCCAAAATGAGCATCACCGAGCTGGCCGCGGCTCTCTCGGGCGAGAGCTGCGAGCTGCTGGGCGTCACCGAAAAGGATGAATCGCTGGAGAGCTACTACGTGAATCTGGTAGGAGGTGACCGCCATGACTAAGCTGTTATCCGCCGGCTACCGCCGCTTATTCCGCTCGGTGTTCTTCTGGATCGGCCTCGCCCTCACCTGCGGGCACCAGCTTCTGGGGGTTCTGAACAACCTCCACTACAAGGCCGCCTTTGTGGATCAGGTCATCAAGGCCGACCACACCCTCCTTCCCGACACCCTCATCACGGCTCTGGTCATGTCGGTGCTGATCGCCCTCTTCATCGGGCGGGAGTACAGCGACAAGACCGTCCGCAACAAGATCATCACGGGCCATTCCCGCCTGTCCATCTACCTCTCCAATCTCATCGTCTGCTCCACCGCCGCCGCCATCTACTACGTGGTCCCCACCCTCCTCATCGGCCTGGGTCTGGGCGCGCCCCTCCTGGGGGGCTTTGAGCTGACGGCCAAGGCCTTCATCCTCCCCGCCCTCATCGGGCTTTTGGCGGTGCTGGGCCTTACCTCCCTGTTTTTGCTGGTGGTCATGGCCATCCAGAACCGCACCGTTGCGGCTGTGACGGTGCTGATCCTGGCCATCGCTCTGATGATGTGGGTGACCGTCCCCATGCGGGAGGCTCTGGAGGCGCCGCAGTACGTAGACGAGTACGTTTTCTCGGAGGAGGTGAACGATTTCGTTTCCACGGGAAATACCATCGAGAGTCCGGCCTACGTGGGCGGCCCCGCCCGGGTGGCCTTGGAGTTCCTCTACAACTTCCTGCCCAGCGGTCAGGAGGAGCAGGCCTCCCCCTACAACAAGACCGCCGACATGGCAGACCTTCCCTTCTGGGGCCTGGCCTTCATCGCCGTGACCACGGTGGGAGGCGCGTGGATCTTCCAAAAGAAGGAACTGAAATGATCTGACCCCAAGCGGGAGCGGCGACACGATCCACTATGCCGCCGCTCCCGTGGATGGGTAAGACATTTTGTAAATTGCAGTTTATCGTTCCGATAAACTGCAATAGTGAAATACGCCTTACGGCGTG
>JAFQOC010000136.1 GCA_017420845.1 Clostridia bacterium | reverse complement strand
CGCCTCTCTGTTCGGACAGGCGGGAGTTTCGGTGGCCACCCTGCTGTCTGCCGTGACCATCCCCCTCTTTAACGTCCTGGCCGTTGTCAGCCTGTCTCTGTTCGGCAAGGGCGGGGCGAGACCGAGCGTGAGGAGAATCTTGCTTGGTATCGTCAAAAACCCTTTGATACAAAGTATTTTTCTGGGTATTCTCGTCCTCTGCCTACGCGGGATGCTCGAGGGAGCGGGGATATCCTTCCGTCTGACGGATATCGAGCCAATCTATACCGTCCTCGGCTACCTGTCGGGGCTGGCTACCCCCTTGGCACTGTTGATGCTGGGGGTGCAGTTTGAGTTTTCGGCGGTGAAGGGGCTGAGAAAGGAGATCCTGCTCGGCACGCTGGTCCGTGTCGCAGCGGTCCCCCTGTTGGGTATCGGGGCGGCTTACCTGTTCTTCCGTGACTCCTTTGGCGGTGCGGAATTTGCCGCCTTCGTGGCACTCTTTGCCACCCCCGTAGCGGTCTCCAGCGTCCCCATGGCGCAGGAAATGGGAGCGGATCACACCCTCGCGGGTCAGCTGGTTGTATGGACCACCCTGCTCTCGGCGGTCTCGGTCTTCCTCGCCTCCTTCCTCCTTCGTCTGGCAGGGATATTCTGACGGGACGTGGGATGTTCATCCCGCGATTCCACATCATCTCATAAAACAAAAGAGGCACCGTGATACCGTCACGGTGTCTCTTTTGCTTCCGGGGTATGGATTAGCTATCGTGTCCCACGATCTCCTTATACTGGGAGAGCTGCTCCACCTCCTGTGCCTTGAGCTTTTCCAGAATGGCCATTTTTTCGATCATGAGCTTGACGATCCTTTCCAGAGGTGACTCGGAGGAGTAGTCCGCCACGCAGACGTAGTTGATGCGGGCGTCCTCCACCAGAGGCTTGACGTGCTCGCTGTTGCCGCGGGGGTAGACGGCGATGGACTTGCCGCCCCGCTCCTTGACCAGCTTCATGCAGGGAATGTCGGTGAGCCCGTCTCCGATGTAGATCATGTTGTGGTAGGCAATGCGACGGAGGGACTCATCCTGCTGGCGGTTGAGATTGTAGTCGTCGGTGACGTCCAGAGTGCCCTTGGATATACGGTAGATGTACTGGGTCTTGAGGGTATAGTTGATGGCCAGGGCAGGCCAGAGGGCCTCGCCGTTTTCGTCGTACATGTAGCGGCAGGCGTAGATGCGCTTGAAATACTTGGCGATGGGAGTACCCTGAATGATCTCATAGGTGCCCGAGGAAATGATGTAGTGCTCGATATTCACCCCCATGGACTGACCGAAGGCATTGATGCGGTCAAACCAGGTCAAAACACCCTCGAAAAGCTCCACGTGCTCGCCGCAGGAGCGGAGGTATTCCTCGGTCAGGGGGATGCCCTTTTCCTTGCATTTCTTGATCATGACGAGCATATAGGCGAGGATCTTCTCCACCTCGTGCTGCTCGGTGATGGCGGCGGCCTCGCCCCAGAAGTCCTTTGAGGTCATGCCCAGGTTTTTGATGAAGTCGTACTCCTGCATATCGGTGGTGCAGAGGGTCTTGTCGAAATCGTAGAGGATGCCGATGCGGATTTTGTCCATGATTGTACCTCCTTGTAGGTATTCGTATATGGATCGCGCCGAAGAATGGCTTTTTTTTCATTCTACCACAAATCCGTAAAAAAATCAAGACCCGTGAGGTATAATCGGGAAGGGATCGACATTTTTGGCATTTATGACAAGATAAAAAGCTCCGTTTCAGTGGAATTGATCCACGGCAGCGGAGCTTTTTTGCGCGGACTTTACCGCAGCTTGTACTTGAGCCGCAAATTATCGGCTATCATGGCAATAAATTCTGAATTGGTGGGCTTTCCGCGGTTGTTTTGGATTGTATAGCCGAAATAGGAGTTGAGGGTGTCCACGTCGCCGCGGTCCCAGGCGACCTCGATGGCGTGGCGGATGGCGCGCTCGACGCGGCTTGTAGTGGTCTGGTATTTCTTAGCCACGGAAGGATAGAGAACCTTTGTCACCGAATTGATGATGTCGCTGTCCTTGATGGTCAGCAGGATGGCGGTGCGGAGGTATTGGTAGCCCTTGATGTGGGCAGGGACGCCGATCTGATGGATGATCTGGGTCACCTGGGTCTCAATGTCGTCAGAGTCACCCCCGGGAGTGCCTATACCTACCGCCGCCGGGGTGTTATGCATGGTCAAAAGCTCATCCATATGCTCCAGAAGGCTGTCCATGCGTATGGGCTTGATGAGGCAAAGTGCCGCTCCCGCGCCGGAGGCTTGTATGAACATATTTTGATTGGCCACGGGAGAGGTCATGATGAATATGGGGGGCTTATCCGACCGATAATCCAGATTGCGGCTGGCGCGGATGACACCGATGCCGTCCAGCTGTGCCAACCAAATATCAATGATGGCAATGTCGGGATGAAGGCGGTCAATCTTGCTGAGAGCCTCGTCGCCCCCCGAGGCCTCCTCAACGTGACGGTAGCCGGCGCGGAGCAGGGCTTCCTTGAGCTGGGCGCGGACGGTGATACTTTCGTCAGCTATGAGTATGCGGGTATCGTGATATTCCATGTGCTTCTGTATCCTCCTGATTGGTAAGAATTGGTAATTACTATGACATAATGATACCATAAAACGGATAAATTTGCAAGGGGTTATGGGAAATTAAAAATTACCAAAAATTACCAATTAAAACTGGCACCATTGACGAAAAATGCACACACTTTCCGTAAAGTACGACGGCAAGAGACGGCATTTCCCGGCAAAAACGAAAATAACATATTTTTTTTGCTCCGACACAAAAAAATCCCGGAAACCTGTTGCATTTTTCCAAGAAATATGATATACTACCATGTTAGGGTGATTACCCTGACGAAAACAGAATTCACCGTAAAGGAATGAAATAAAATGTTAGAGCTGAAAAATATTTCCTATTCCGTCTCTGAGACCCTTCCCTCGGGTAAGGTGCGCGAGACTGATATTCTTAAGGATGTTAATCTGACCATCAGCGACCGCTTTGTGGCCATCACCGGCCCCAACGGCAGCGGCAAGTCCACCCTCGCCAAGATCATCGCGGGCATCATCACCCCCACCTCGGGTCAGATCCTGCTGGACGGCGAGGACATCACGAATCTCTCCATTACCGAGCGGGCGAGGAAGGGCATCTCCTTCGCCTTCCAGCAGCCCGTCCGCTTCAAGGGCATCACCGTCAAGGATCTCATTTCCCTGGCGGCAGGGAAGAAGCTCTCCACGGGAGAGGCCTGCGAGTACCTGGCCGAGGTGGGTCTGTGCGCCAAGGAGTACGTGGGCCGCGAGGTCAACGCCTCTTTGTCGGGCGGTGAGCTGAAACGAATTGAAATCGCCATGATCAACGCCAGAGGCACCAGGTTCTCGGTCTTTGACGAGCCTGAGGCCGGCATTGACCTCTGGAGCTTCCAGAACCTTATCGAGGTATTCAAGAAGATGCACGAGCGTACCAGCGGCACCATCCTCATCATCTCCCATCAGGAGCGTATCCTGGATATCGCCGATCAGGTCATCGTCATCGCTGACGGCCGCGTCAGCGCCGTGGGCACCAAGGAGGAGATTCTCCCCGAGCTGCTCCACGCCTCTGCCGGCTGCCGCTACACCGCAACCCCCAAGAACTGACAGAAAGGAGTCCTACCATGGCAGAACGCAAAGGACTTGATCCCATTCAAAAAGAGCTTCTGGCGCAGGTCGCCGATCTCCATAAAATGCCTGAGGGTGCATATTCCCTCCGAATAAACGGTCAGCTGGAGGGCAAGAATTCCTCCGAGCATATCCAGATCGTCAAGAAAACCGATGCTCCCGGCATCGACATCTACATCCAACCCGGCACAAAGAACGAGAGCATGCACATTCCCGTGATCCTCTCCCAATCCGGACTCAAGGAGCTGGTTTACAACGACTTCCACATTGGCGCCGACTGCGACGTCACCATCGTGGCGGGCTGTGGCATCCACAACGCCGGGGACGGCGACAGCGAGCACAGCGGTATTCACCGCTTCTTCGTGGGTAAGAACGCCAAGGTCAAGTACGTGGAGAAGCACTACGGCTCGGGCGACGGCAAGGGCGGCCGTATCATGAATCCCACCACCGAGGTGGAGATGGCTGAGGGCTCCTACATGGAGATGGAGACCGCCCAGATCAAGGGCGTGGATTCCACCAACCGAAAGACCGTGGCCAAGCTCCACGACCGCTCCACTCTCATCATCCACGAGAAGATCATGACCCACGGCACCCAGTTTGCCGAGACCCACTTCGAGGTGGACCTGGACGGCGAGGACTGCGGATGCCACGTG
>JAFQOC010000015.1 GCA_017420845.1 Clostridia bacterium | reverse complement strand
GGGGGCTTCGCCCCCAGCACCCCCTTACCATTAGAAACCCAACGCACCGATAAACCCAAATTTGAACCCTTTTGTAAAGAAACTGTAAACTCCCCCATTTTCACCCCAAACTCTGAAAGGTTTCCACCATTTTTTGCGTCTTATAAGGTGAAATCACCTTGAAAGGACTTTCATCATGACCTATTTCATCCTCGCGGCCTCGGCGCTCCTGGCCATCATCTTCATAGCGGGCATTGTCTCCGCCATCCGCGAAAAAGGCCGATCAGACAAGGGGCGGGTCTACCTCCCCGGCACTTTCGCCTGGATCGGCGGCATCTGCGGAGGCGCGTTCCTCATCCCCACCCTCATCATCCTTCTGACCACCGACGAGTCCCCCTGGCTCTCCTTCGTCTTTCTCTGCATCTCCCTGCTGGGCGGGTCCCTTTCCCTGGCTCATCTCAACTGCCGCATCACCTATGACCAGGAGTCCTTCACCCACAAGAACTTCCTCGGCATCAAGCGCACCTACACCTACGACCAGATTACGGGCCTCAAGGAGGGTACCCATGAGGACATCTTCTACATGGGGCGCCATTTCGCCATGATCGATGAGTATTCCGTGGGGGCCCATGGAGTTTGAGATCATGGCCAAGAAGCGGTATCAGGCCCTGAGCGGCGGTAAGCCCATTCCCCGTGTCAAGCCCAAGATGCCCGACGTCTTCAACGGCCACGTGGAGGGCGGTGCGGGGCTGATCGTGGTGTATATCGGCGTCACCCTCCTGTTCCTCGCCCTGCTGGGCTGGCTGGTGGCCGACGTGTACCTCATCCCACCCTCCCCCGAAGAGGACGAGCGGATGGAGGTGGTCTTCGACCGCGCCGCGGTGAGGGGGGACTATCTGTACCTCTACCCCGCGGACGAGAGCATGGAGAGCTTCCAGATCCGCCATCTGGACGGGTCGGTGGAGCTCGATCCCATCAAGGCGGTCTGCGACGGCACCACGACGGTCACGGTCTACGCCGATCTCACCAAGCCCAAGAACGAGGATCCTTACTACCTGGTGGAGGCGGTCATGGTGGGCGACACCGTCCTGTTCTCCTTTGAGGACAACCAGCGGCTCCGCCAGAATGAGTATTGGCCCCTGATCCCCTTCATCGGCGGGTTTATCCTTCTGTGGTGGGTCTACATCTTCTTCTCCATCCGCGTGGGGCGCAATCCCCAGCGGTACAGCAAAAAGGTGATACGCTTCTTCTTCAAGGACGGGTACGTGCATTGATACCATATAAAAACCTACATAAAAACGGACTTTCCGCGAGGGAAAGTCCGTTTTTATGTAGGGGCTTTTGTACTACCGAATCAGATTCAGGATCACGCCCAACAGCCACAGCACTACCGCCAGAACACCCCAGGGGGAGGCGAAGGCGCAGAGAAGAGCGCGGGGCCACTCCTTGGCCGGGAGACGGTTGAGTCCGGGGGTGGAAATGTCCTCGGGGTTGTCCAAAAGGTCTGATCTGGCCCGCTGGCGGAGGATACGGGCGACCTCGCCGCAGAAGAAGGCGGAGGACAGAAGGAGCAGAGCGATGAGCAGGACCACCAGAAGGCCGATGCTTCCCGTGCTCTTACAGTAGCCCGACAGGCCTGCCTGGACGAAAATGCCGAACAGGTTGTAGCAGAGGTGAACTATCATGGAGGCGATCACCGATCGGGTTACGTACATCACCAGAGCCAGCAGGACGCCCGAGAACAGATACACGGGCAGAGCGGTCAGATCAAAGTGCAGGAAAGCGAAAAACAGGGCGGAGACCGCCGAGGCGTAGAGAATGCCGTGCTTTTCCAGCTCGGCGCAGAGGATGCTTCGGAAGACCAGCTCCTCGCAAAAGGCGGGGAGGAGGCCATAGGCCAGGATCAATCGGATGGAGGCCCCCGCGGTGCCGTCGTTGACCGAGGCGAAGGTGTCGTACAGGGTGAAGGAGGGCTGGGCGTTCATCATGCCGCAGAGCATGCCCAGCAGGGTACAGCCCGTGATGAGCATAAGGGAGGCGGACAGGATGAGGAACAGGTGGGAGAGGCGAAGCTTGTTCAGGCGCAGAGCCGATTGCTGCTCCCGAGGCTTGAAGCGGATGTAGAGGTAGGCGGGAATGGGGAAGATCAAAAGCTGGAGCAGAATGATGGACAGATATTGGCTTTCCCGACTGAGGAAGGCGGCGTCAATGAGCCGCGACAGGAGCAGGAGTGAATAGATGACCAGCACCATCACAGTAGCCGTGTTGGAAACGGCGTGGCGCCCTTTGAGAAAATCCTGCTGCCCGGGGGAAAGGCGGGATAGGAGGGGGGTTTTTTTAGGGGGAACCCCGGTATCAGGCGTGTCCATGGATGGAAGTCAGCCTCCTTTCGTCGATGATGTAGTCCAGGGGAATATCGTGGGCCTCCCGAGGGAGGCTGTGGGGGCGGCAGGCCGCGTAGGACAGGCCTACGGCGGTGACGGGAATGGCGGCGGAGCGCAGCTCCGCCAGCAGGCGGTCATAGTAGCCCCCTCCGTAGCCGATGCGGAAGCCTTGGTCGTCAAAGGCCAAACCCGGCACCACCATGAGGGCACCCGCAAAATCCCGCAGGGACAGATCCCCGTGGGTCTCGGGCGGCTCGGGAATGCCGAAGCGTCCCGTGGGAAGCTCGTGAGGCTCCAATCCCAAGAGGGGACGAAAAACCATACGGCCCTGCTCCGCTCCCGTGACGGTTACAGGGAGAGCGACAAGCTTTCCCTCGACGCGGGCTCGCTCAAGGATGGGGCGGGTATCCATCTCTCCGCGGATGGAGAGATAGGCGCAGATCACAGCGGCGTTTTGCCACAGGGGGCTTTCGAACAGAGTATGAAAGATTGCCTGCTCGGCGGCGGCGCGTTCACGGGGGGGCAAGCCTGCGCGGACCGCGGCGTAGTGACGGCGCAGGGCGGTTTTCCGCTCACCCGTTTCGGTGGGGATCATAGGCATTGAATGGCGGCGCGGATCTCCCCGGCCTTCTCGGGGGAGCGCAGCACCGAGATGATCTCCAGACCGAATTCCAACGCCACGCCCATTCCGGCGGCGGTGATGATCTTCCCGTCGCGGATCACCTTGCCGCCCACGGCGGCGCCCTCCAGATACTCCTCAAAGCCGGGGAAGCATGTGGCCCGCTTGCCGACGAGGTAGCCCCGCTTGCCCAGGACCAGAGGGGCGGCGCAGATGGCGCAGAGGTAGGAGCCCCGAGAGTCGGCCAGCTCCAAGGCGGCCTCCACGGCAGGGGAGGCGTCCAGATTGCTTGTGCCGGGCATGCCGCCGGGGAGGATCAGGGCCTCGGGGGCGAAATCAGCCGAGAGGCGGCTTGCGAGCTCTGCCTCGGTTATGTCGGCGGTGACGGTAATGCCGTGGGAGCCTGTGACCAAACGGCTGTCCCGACTCCACAGGTTGGTGGCGGCGGTGCCTATGTTGCGGCAGTTGGTCAGAAGCTCAGCATCGGCGGCGGAGCGGACCGACACGGTGGTCACGTCCAGACCGGCGCGGCGGAGCAGGTCCAAGGGCATCAGGGCCTCGACCTCCTCAAAGCCGGGGGCAAGAAACATATAGATCATGAGAGGGATCCTCCGAAATAGCAGTACCTTATTATAGCATGACAGAGCCGACTCTGTCAAGGGGCATGCAAGGATTTGCCGATGATCCGGAGGAAAAGGACGGCATTTCGAGGGAGAATAAGGGTAGGGGCTTGAGAGTCAAATTTGGGTTTGTCGGCGCGTTGGGTTGCAGCTACGCCAAGGGGTGCAGGGGCGAAGCCCC
>JAFQOC010000135.1 GCA_017420845.1 Clostridia bacterium | reverse complement strand
TGGTATCTGTGGAATGTGGCTCTCTCCGCGCGTATCACGGAAGACGAATTCAATCCGCAGAAGGAGACGTTTGAACCAACCTGCGTTGAGATATTCCTCGCGCAGAAGCGAATAATATAGCGAATTGTGTGCTTTTGTCAATATTGTATGCATTTACAGCAATAAACATTTGCTTTTCAATGTGATATAATACATACAAATTACACACCAAGGAGGTATGTCATGCGTACATGGAATTTCTACACCGCCAAGGAGCTTCGCCCGGAGGGCTGGATGCGGCGTCAGCTGGAGATCCAGGCCGAGGGACTGAGCGGAAATCTGGACAAGGTCTGGCGGGACGTCAGGGACAGCGCGTGGATCGGCGGGACTGCCGAGGGCTGGGAGCGGGTCCCCTACTGGCTGGACGGCTTCATTCCCCTCGCTTACCTGTTGGATAACGAGGACATGATCGAGAGAGCCCGCAAATATGTGGACGCCATCCTCGCTCAGCAAAAGCCCAGCGGCTGGATCTGCCCCTGCACAGAGGACAAGATCCCCGGGTACGACAGCTGGGCGGTACAGCTGATCTCCAAGGTGCTGGTGGTCTACTATGAATGCTCGGGAGATCAACGGATCCCCGAGGTGCTCTACCGGGTGTTGAAGAACTACTACGAGCTTTTGATGAGCAAGACCATCTCCCTGTTCGGCTGGGGCAAGTACCGTTGGTTTGAGAGCTTTATTGCCATAGGCTTCATTTGGGAGCGTTACCGTGAGGACTGGGTGGCAGACCTCGCCAGGATCATCAAGGAGCAGGGCGCGGACTACGCCGCCATGACCGAGCTGTGGAAGACACCCCTCAACCGCTGGACCTTCGATACCCACATTGTCAATCTGGGCATGATGCTGAAGTACGAGGCGGTCAGCTGTGATATTCTAGGAGAGGACTACACCGACGTGGCCGAAAGACTAATGACCGTGCTGAAAGCCTACAACGGCACCCCCGTGGGGCTCTTTACGGGTGACGAATGCCTGTCAGGTCTCAGCCCCATCCAGGGTACC
The DNA here is from genome assembly GCA_017420845.1 of Clostridia bacterium. Lineage (GTDB taxonomy): Bacteria > Bacillota > Clostridia > Oscillospirales > CAG-272 > CAMEON01. The sequence goes on along the minus strand of JAFQOC010000135.1, from coordinate 5,233 downwards.
GAGCTGTGTGCTGTAGCGGAGCAGATGTACGCCTATGAGCATCTGTTCGCCTATACGGGTGCCCCCAAGTGGGCCGAGCGACTGGAGGTTCTGGCCTTCAACGCCCTCCCCGCCACCGTCAGCGATGATATGTGGACCCATCAATACCTCCAGATGAGCAACCAGATCGCCTGCGAGCGTTTCCCCGGCAAGCCCGTCTTCCGCACCAACGGAGGCGAGGCCCACCTGTTCGGTCTGGAGCCCAACTACGGCTGCTGTACGGCCAACTTCAATCAGGCCTGGCCAAAATTCACCCTGTCTGCGTTCATGCACCGCGGCGATACGGTTCTCTCAGCAATCCCCGTCCCCTCCGCCCTCAAGGCTGATGGTCTGACCGTTTCTCTCAAGACCGATTATCCCTTTGATAACACCTTCGCTTATGACGTGGAGTCGGACAAGCCTGTTTGCTTGAAGATCCGAGTCCCCTCCTTTGCCAAGAACCTTCGTGTGAATGGGCAGGTGACCGCCTACAGCGAGGAGCTGAGCTTTGCGATCCCCGCGGGTCAGCCGACTCACATTGACGTTGCCTTCGACACCCTCCCGAACCTGGTGGAGAGACCACACGATCTGAAATGCGTACAGTGCGGCTCCTTGGTGTTTTCCTTGCCCATCTCCTATGAAAAGAGGATGCTAGAGTTTGAACGCAACGGTGTGGAGCGGAAATTCCCCTATTGCGACTATGAGTATCTTCCCACATCTGCGTGGAACTACGCCTATGCGTCCCCCTTCTTCACTCTTGAAAAACGGAATCTGTCCGACATTCCCTTCAGCTCCGAGAACCCGCCCGTTGTGCTGAAGGCCGAGGTCAAGAAGATCGCCTGGGGGCTGGAGGATGGCTTTACGTCGATTTGCGCCAAGGTACCGCAGAGCAGCCTCCCCCTGTCCGAGGCTGAAACGGTGGAGTTGTATCCCTACGGCTGTGCCAAGCTACGCATGACCGAGCTGCCCCTGATCTGACTAATCAAAAACGCTCGTATAGATATCCTATTACGAAGTTTTTTGACGAAATTCTCGAATAGCATGGACGAGAAAAAAACCACCGATTCACCGTGCGAGAGTTTTTTGAGGTGCTCTTAAATTGAAACATCCAATTCCCCTTATATAAACGGATTGGCGCGCAGCTTGGAAGTGAGCTGCGCGCCTTTCAATATTGGCTTTCCGATATTTCCGAGATGATTTTGAGAACGGCTTCATGATTTCCGAATTCCTTCAAGAATCATAGGGTCCTTGATCTTTTCATCCTCGGCGAAAAGGAGAACCTTGGAGATGATCTCGGCGGTCTTGGGGTCCTCGTCGGTAAAGGGCAGGAAGATACGCCCCCGGTGCTGAGAATGGACGGGCAGGACGGGGATCATGGCACCGCCCTGCCGGTGGACCACACCGCTGCCGAGGTGGACCGAATAGTCAGCCAGCTTGCCCGTAATGAAGGCGTGGCGGCCCTCTATGCGCACGTTGTCCAGCTTGAACAGGGGCAGGACAAAGGACAGAATGGCAGCGCGCATCTCCATGGTGGAGTGGCTGGTCTCAGGGTCAACACCGCCCGCGTGGGCTACACTGACCGCCAGATCCACGTCCCGCATGACCTCTGAGAAGATCACGGGGGGAATGTCGGAGATCCTCAGGTCCTTCCCTGTTCTCCGATCCGAGAAGCAGACCCACTCTAAGGTAGGAGCCTCAATATCGGCGGGGGTGAACCAATCCGCCATGGCGTAGATTTGCGCGACAATGTTTTCCTTGTAGTACACCTTCTGCAGTCCGTCCTCCACGTCGGCTACCCAACGGCGGGATTTCAGGGTCGCCACCGTCTTGGCGGGCTGGATTTGGTTCCCCGCGTAGCGCAGGGAATGGAGCTGATCGGCCTCCTCGGCGGTCTTGATATACAGATCGCGGAAGACCTGGCGGTAGGGCTGGGTGATGCGGTGATCGTAGAGGTACTTCTGGAAGTCACGCCAGACACCCTGCTCGTACAGATCATAGGGGTGGGCGATGCGGACTTCTGTGTCGGGAGACAGGGAAACCTTGGCACCGTCGGCACTGACAAGACCGTCCGCGGCAAGGAAGCCCGAGACGGTTCCGTCGGTCAGCACCAGATTTTTCAGCATGGGGTACACCACAGGATGCTCCGACAGGGCAGAGAGCTCGGCCACCGTAAAGGTGGTACAGTCCTCCATGGCCTCTTCCAGCATCTTTCGGGCGCGGCGGTACTGCTCGGTAAGGGTCTTCTTCAGCTCGGTCAGGGCCAGCACCGTCTCGTGTTTTTTGAGCTTGGCGGGAATGCTTTTCAGCTCCTTTCCATCCTTTTTCACGGTAATCTCAGCCTTGCCGATCTCATCGAGGATCAGATGAAGGGTCACGCCCTCCACGTCCATAGGATCCAGCAGAGCGCGGCTGTCGTCGATGACCTTGGTCTCCATCCGCAGGGTCAGTCGCATGGAATCGGCGTAGCCCGCGCAGGAGGCCAGATTCTTCAGAGCCATCTCCACGGCCTTCCCCTCGCTGGTCATGCGCTGGGAGCCGAACTGACGGCTTTCCTTGCGGAATTTCTGCATATAGAGGTAGCGACGGAGCAGATCGTCCTCGCCCCCAAGGGGAATGAGGGCATAGGCCATGAGGAGATCCTTGTTGCGCTTGTCCGCAATGGTCCGCTCGGTATCCTCCACCGTAAAGCGGCCCAGGGCGGCATCGGCGTACTTGCGGGCTCTGGCGTGCTTGGCACCGTCGGCGATGTACTTGGCGGCATCGTAGATGAGGTCAAAGTCCTCCTCCCCGATGGACTCGTAGGCCGAACGGAACCAGGCCAGATCGAAGGCACCGAGGTTCAGCTCGTCCTCGGACAGGGGGGTATAGCGGGCGATGACGGCGCGCTTCTTGTCGTCAAACTTCTCGTTCATGTGGGCCATGAAGTAGTAGCACACCGAGGCGAAGGAGGAAATCTGCAAATACTCCCCCACAAGGGGGATCCACTCGGGGGAGAATAGGGCGGCCTCGACGAGGCGCTTCTTGGGGATCTTCTTCCCTGCCAGGGCAGTTGTAAGGGTCTCCACCGTGTCCTCTTTGGAGGGGATGCAGACCGACAGGAGGTAGGAGAGACTGCCGCGGCGGTCCTTCCCGATACCGTAGCCGTAGTAGGCGGTGCGGTCCAGGGTGTCCTTACCCAAGGACGTAAGGATGGACACGAAATAGTCCGCGCCGTAGATGCGGCACAGGCCGCCAACGCCCTCGGAATAGGGGGTGGGGCTGTCACCCCGCTTCAGCTCAGCATCAACTATCGTGGGCGCAATGGCTTCATAGACCTTGACGGTGAAATCCAACAGGCTTCTGTCCTCATTCGTCAGCTCGCGGGGGATCTCCTTCGTGCCGATCAGTCCCTGCACGTACTGCTCGGTCCATCTGCGGGCGTATTGATGCCGTTCGGTTACCTGCCGCCCCTGCTCGTAGACGAAGGAGGAGACATAGGACAGCACCTTCATGGAGTAGTTGATGGTCTCGGAGCGCAAGGCGAACTCGCAGAGCTGGCGGAGGGTGATGATGCCCTTGTGGGCGGCGTGGAGGTAGTCGCGGATGTCCGCCAGATAGATATAGGACGCGCCGTGATAGTAGCTGTTCCCCTCTTCAAGAAGAAAACGGGAGGGTGATCGGGGAATGGACACGTAGCCCGGGCCATTCAGCTTTTCCTTGGGTGTATCGGACAGTGCAGATTTGGCGTCCATGCACCGCTCGGCAGAGGCCACGGCCAAGGGGAATACGTGGGCTACGTCATCACGGATCGCTTCATTTTTCAGTTTGTTGAACGCATAAATGAAGCTGAGCTGCTTATGAGAGAGCAGATGGGCGTGGCTGTCCATATCCGAGCGGGTCTTCTCGCTGTGGGTGCGGATCACAACCTCGCTGTCGGGCACACAGCGGATGAACCACGCGGCCAGAGCCGAGGCCAAAAGGCGCATATCCTCCTTGGGGAGAGCATAGGCGTAGTGGGTCAGAATGATCTCCATCTGGGCGTCGTAGGGCAGCTCCTTCCCCTTTTCAAAGCCCACGCCGAAGACGTTACGAACGGTATCCACCGTTCTTTCAAAGAAAGGCGTGGAGGATCGGTAGGCGTGGAACAGCGTGATCATCCGCAGAAGGCGGCCGTGGGTGATGCCGTTATTCTTGATCCAGCCATCCCACAGGTGCGGTAGGGGGAGGCCGCCGTCTCTGGTGTTGAACAGAAAGCGAAAAGAACCCAGCAATGCCGTTTCTCCGTTGGCAAGGATAAATTCATCATTCTTGTGGGCGTCAATGAAGCGGGACAGGGACAAAAGATCCACGGCGGCCTGAATGGAGGATTTGCAGGCCACGGCGGGGGTGACGGCATCCTTGAGCTTTTGCAGAGCGGACTTGATCCCGCTCTTTTCCGTGAGGAGCGCGGGGAGCTTGGAGTCGGGGAAATAGTCACCGAAGGCCTTGGCGCACTTGGCCATATATTCCTCGTCAAACTCGGTGGGGTAGTAGCGGTCAGCGGCGGTGAACAGGACAGCTTCCTTCGCGGTCTGCTGGGAGGCGGTCTTGGGCAGGAGGGTGTCGAGGAAGGTCTTTTCCTTGGAGGACAGCCCCTCTGCCCGGCTTCTTTCGGTGAGTTTGGGAAGCAAAATCTCGAATATTCCCTTGCGCGCCGTATCCTTTTGCAGGGTGGAGAGCATATCCAAGGCGGCGAAGCGGGATTCCTCCTTGGGGGCATCCAGCAGGCGGGTCAGAGTCTCGGTCAGGGCGGGATCCGTCTGCTTCATGAGAAGCTCCATGCAGTTTTTGCGAATGTCGGCGGTCTTGAAGCGGAGATGTCCCTCCACAATGGCGTACTCCGCGGAGGTGAGGGTCATGCCCTTGGCGTACTTGTAGGCGTCGGCGCGGGTATAGGTCTCGCGGTCGGCCAGAGCCTCCAGAACCGCTCTGCGCTGGATGGGAGTACTGTGACGGCGGAGCAGGATGGTGAAGGTAGTGCGGCGGCTGTTGGCATCCACCACAGCAATGAGGGGGCAGGCCCCGTCGATCATGGCATCATCCCCTGTCAGGGCGGCTATGGTGCAGATATGGCGGGCAAAATCCGACTTGCTTACCTTGACCTCGTGCCACGGGAACACGCAGGGGGAGTAGGTCTTCTCCTTGCCCACAAAGGAATTCAGCAGAGCGCGGAGAAGATCGGAATACTCCCGCGCTT
>JAFQOC010000134.1 GCA_017420845.1 Clostridia bacterium | reverse complement strand
TGGAGATGCGCGCCGAGGGCCTGGGGACTCCCTACGTGGTGGTCTGGTGCGGAGACAACGACGGGCGAACCTACCGTTACCTCTACGACAGCTTCTACAACCAGGAGAAGTGGAAGGACTGCTTCGTCTACTGGGACGGCCTGCCCCTTCTCCTCACCACCCACATCCGTCCCGAGGGCTTCCCCCTGAAGGACGAGAACCTGTTCACCGTCCGCTCCATGTGGGGCCTGGGGGTGGACTACGCGGGTGGTCAGTGGAGCTACCTCAACCCCAGCATCAACGGAGCCGTGACCTACGGAGCCGACGGCAAGCCCGAGCACGTCGGTGTGTCCACCGCCGCCCAGAAGAATTACATGGGAATCGGTACGGCAGGCAGTATGGGCCCTGGTGATGCCGTAGGACGCAAGCAAGGCAAGACCTGGTACGTTCAATGGTACTACGCGTTCAAAATGCGCCCCAAGATCGTGACCCTCACGTGGTGGAACGAGTGGACCGCCCAGAAACTGGACATCGGCGGCGGCAAGTACGCCTTCACCGATAACTTCAACACCGAGTACAGCCGTGACATCGAGCCCATGGAGGGCGGCCACGGCGACCAGTACTACAAGTGGCTGATCGGCTACATCTCGGCCTACAAGGGCCATCTGGAGTGCCCCGTCCTCGTGGAGGAGGGACAGGAGGAGAGTGCCATCACCCTGCGTAAGGTCACCTTCAAGGAGCGTTGAGTCAAGTCTCCCACCCATTTTCCTTCAAGCATCCACATGCCCCACAGAAAAGAGGATTTATGCGACAAAAGTTCATCAGATACGGAAGCCTTGTTTTGGCCCTGCTCCTGCTGTGCGGGGCGGTTCTTTCCATGTCTGCTTGCGGTGCCTGGCATTGGCTCTGGTCCCGAGAGCCGGGAGAATCGGTGAATCGGGAGGATCTCATTCTGGGCGGCAACGTCCCCGAGGACACCGACGTGATCTTCGAGGGAGCGGTCAACTATACCGGTGAAGCCCACAGCGGTACCGACATTTACTACATTGGTAAGGTGGGAAATCCCAACCGAAGCCGTATTATTGTCATAGACGCAGGCCACCAGCTGAAGGGAAGTAACGCCCAGGAGCCTAACGGCCCGGGCTCCGAGGTCATGAAGGCCGAGGTCACCTGGGGTGCCACCGGTATTCATACGGGACAGGCGGAATACGAATTGAATTTAAAGGTGGCTCTGCTCCTCCGCGACGAGCTGATCCGCCGCGGCTACAGCGTGGTTATGATCCGAGAGACCAACAACGTCTCCATCAGCAACATGGATCGTGCCGAGATCGCCAACAAATACAGCGCCGCCGCCTACATCCGTATTCATGCCAACAGCTGGACCGACGACAGCATGCACGGTGCCATGACCATTTGCCAATCCGCCTCCAATCCATATCCCGATTGCGCCATGCACTACGAGCGAAGCAGTCTTTTGTCCCGGATCGTTCTGGATGAATTCTGCGAACAGACGGGTATCCATAAGCTGAACGTGCGGGAAATGGACGATATGACGGGCACAAACTGGAGCCGTGTTCCCACCACCATCGTGGAGATGGGCTTTCTTTCCAATAAGTCGGATGACGCCCTGATGGTTAGCAGCTACTTCCGCCAGGAGGCCGCCATCGGTATTGCCAACGGTCTGGATCGTTACTTCCGCGAGCTGGACGAAATGGAAACCCAACCCGAGACCGAGACCGCCGTGAAGCCCGTAGACACGACGCCTAAGCCTGTCACCTCTCAGGAGATTCCGACGGATGTTGATACGCCGGCGGACGAGTCTGTGGAGGATAGCACCGGCTCCCTCTCCGAGGCAACCGGTGAAGCTGTGCTCGAGACAACCGAGATTGCCGATTCGGAATCCGAGTCTGTCGATTCAGATTCCGTGACCGCCGAGGTGGAAGAGGAAGCCCAGCCTGACGGCGAGGAAGAGCCCTCTCCGGAAGAGCCCTCTCCGGAAGAGCCTATTCCAGAAACCGACGAAACGACGGAGCCGCCCGCGGACGATGCTCCGTGATACAGAAAGCCTCCCCGAGACGGAAACGTCATGGGGAGGTTGTTTTATGGGAAGGAAACCGTAAGAGAATCCGCTGTCAGGCGGGGACGGTTGGGCGCGTTTTTTACGGGGGCGCACAGGGCTACTGCGGTCTCGGTATGAGTCAGATGACCGCTCCATAGTGTAACGCCGATGGGGAGATCAGTCGTATCGAAGCGCAGTGGCATTCCCCCTCCCTCCTGCTTGGCGATGGCCTCCCGTTCCACCCACGTAGAGGTAAAGAAGCGGGCGGCGAGATTTTCATCGACAGGCAACCCGTCCAACAGAGCCAGCTCGCCCTCGCTGCAGTAGCGGCGGATGAGGGGCAAGGCCCGTTTTGGGGGGATGGGCTCCTCCACGTCTACGCCGACCTTGCCCTCTCCCACCAGCAGCGCGCCCGCGATATGGGCTGCCGCATGGGACAGGTTGAAGTCAAAGCCCGTAGGGGATCCGTTGACGGTATCGCAATAAGGTCTCCCCCGCTCGTTACGGCGCAGGATCAGGGACTTGGAATCCATCCCCGCCTCCCTGAACAGGGAAGGAAGCAGGGCAAGCGCCCCCAACCGTTCCGCCGCCACCCGGGGGAGAGATGCGTTGCAGAGGATGTCCAGGTAGGAAAGATTATCCTCATGGGGAAAGGCTGCTTCCAATTCTTTTCGCAGGAGGGGAATATCCTCGGGCTTGGGGGCGGGGCGTACCGTCAGGTAAAGGGGATAGGCCATCAGTCCAGACCCATCTGCCCCATGAGCTTCTTGTTGAACTCCTCGGCGGTGTTGTAGCCCATCTTCTTCTGGCGGTTGTTCATGGCGGCGATCTCCAGAATGATGGCCAGGTTTCGACCGGGCTTGACGGGAATGGTGATGGAGGGGATCTCCAGACCCAGAATATTGGTGGTTTCCTCATCCAGACCCAGGCGGTCGTACATTTTGCCTTGAATCCATGTTTCCAAATTGATAATCAAGTCTATCCGCTCCGTCATCTTGACAGCACCCATACCGAAGAGGCGGCGGACGTCCACGATACCGATACCGCGGAGCTCCACGTAGTGGCGGATGATGTCGGGAGCGGTACCAACAAGCGTCTTGGAGGAGACTCGCTTGATTTCCACGGCGTCGTCGGCGATGAGACGGTGGCCGCGCTTGACCAGCTCGATGGCGGTCTCGGACTTACCGACGCCGCTGTCGCCCAGCAGGAGCAAACCCTCGCCGTAGACCTCCACCAGCACGCCATGACGGGTGATGCGGGGACCCAGATGGTTGTTGAGGGAGGCGATCATGGTGGCCATCAGAGGGCTGGTTTTTTCCTGGGAACGGAGAATGGGCACGCCCACGCGGGCGGCGGCCTCCAGCATTTCCTCAAAAATGGGCGCGCCCGTGGAGTAGACCACGGCGACGGGGCTCATCTCCATGTAGTTGGTGATATTCTGGCGGCGCACCTCAGGAGACAGGGTCTCCATATAGCGGTGCTCGGCGTATCCGATGACCTGAATACGGGCGGCGTCAAAGATCTCATAAAAGCCGGCCAGAGCCAGACCGGGACGGCTGATCTCGGGGGTGGTGATCATAATCTCCTCAAAATTATCAGGGGTATAGACCTTCTCCAGTCCGAACTCCTCACAAAGTCGGGATAGGGGGATCGAATATACTTCTTCCATGGCAAAAGCCTCCTTGGATTTTTCTTCCTCCATTATACCACAAAAAACAACGCAAATAAAGGGGGATTGGAAAAAAATTTCAGATTTATTATGAAGAATTGTGAATTATCCCGTCCACCTCTTGCAAAAAAGGGGATTTTCGTTTATAATGGAGGGAGAAAAATACCCGAACCGAAAGGAGAGCTGGCATGAGCCTGTCCCATACCCCTTTGATCCTCATAGTCGATGACGAAGCTGATATTCGTGATCTTCTCCGCATTCTTCTGGAAAAGGACGGCTATCGGGTGGTAGAGGCCTCCGACGGCGAAAAAGCCGTGAGCATCGCTCGGGAGCTGGCCGGAGAGCTGTCCCTCATTGTGCTGGACATCATGATGCCCCATATGGACGGCATCATCGCCGCCGCCGCCATTCGTGTCCATACCAACGCACCGATCCTGTTTTTAACCGCCCGCTCCTCGGATGTCGACAAGACCGCTGCTTACGACAGCGGGGCTGACGACTACATCACCAAGCCCTTTCACGCCATCGATCTCAAGCTTAAGATCCGCGCAATGCTGTCCCGCTACGAGCTGTATCGCTCCACCGTTCAAGCCTCCGTCGAGGAGGATAACGCGCGCTCCTTCCCGGGAGGAGTGGTCTGGGCCCCCGAGGAACAGACTGTTTATCGGGAGGGGGAACGAGTCATGCTGACCGAGCGGGAGTATGAGCTTTTCGCCTGCCTGGCAGGCTCCCGGGGGCAGAATCTCTCCCCTGCCACCCTTTATGAGGAGGTCTGGAAGGAGGCATACCTGCCCAGCTCCTCCAATACCGTTATCGTCCACGTGGCCAATCTTCGCCGTAAGCTGGAAAAGGATCCCTCCAGCCCGACCTTGATCCGCACCGTTTGGGGAAAGGGGTATCGCATTGACTGACAGAAAGAAAACCAACAGGACAAAGGGCGATGAGATTCCGGGATGGAGGCGGTTGCTCTCCTCATTCATGAGCAGAAAGATCATGCCGAACGGCAAACGGTTTTTGTCCATGCGTATAAAATTCACGGTATTCATGATCATCACCGCTCTGGTGGTGGTTATGGTGGCCCTTATTGCCATTCCCGCGGCTCTGCAGGTCTATCGACGGGAGCACTCCAAGCCCGAGCGTGTGGAGGCCCGTCTGGAGAACTACATACGAAATTTTGCCGCCTACGTAGCCGAGGAAAACATTCGTGCCGACGACACCGCGGAGGTGGTGCGATGGACTCGGCGCACACGTTCGGTATATCTTACAGTTTTCAACAAGGGCGACGAAATGTTCGGTGCCGCGGACGGTGAGCTGTGGGAGGGCGGTGCCCAACCGGATATGCAGCCCTTCTTCGACAGGGTGGGCTCCGGCGAAGACGGATCGGTTGTGAGCAACGATGCCAACAGCATGGTCTACGTGGTCCTTTTCGCCAACGGCATTCACACCGTAGCCGTTACCGACTACTCCCTGTCCACGGGTACCGACGGCATCATTATCGGCGGCGTTTTGATCGCCATATGCATTTTCTTTATTACCCTCATGGTGTACTACCATAATCAGACCCGCTCCATCGTGGCCTTGTCCCGAGAGGTGGAGACCATCAGCAGCGGAGATCTGAACGCCGTTATCGGGACTCGCCGTAACGATGAGATCGGTCAGCTGGCCGGTGACGTGGACACCATGCGACATACCATTTTGCAACGGGTGGAGGAGCGTGAGCGCGCATGGCAGGCCAACAGCGATCTTTTGACCTCTATGACCCACGACATTCGTACCCCGTTGACCACTCTGCTGGGCTATATGGAGATTCTTGGCCACGACAACGGTAACCTTACCGAGGAGCAGAGGGCCTACATCCGGGTCTGCACCCAGAAGGCGGAGCAGATCAAGGGGCTGTCGGATAAGCTCTTCCTGTATTTCTGGGCCTTCAACCGCTCGGAGACCGAGGGGGAGGGCGAATCGGAGCTTTTCGAGGCACCGCTTTTGCTGGAGCAGCTGATCGGAGACTACATTCCCGCCATGGAAGCGGCGGGATTGCGGATCTCCACCGATTTTTCCGCCATTCTTCCCACGGACACGGTCCGCGTCCGTATTGATTGCCTGCGCCGCGTGACCGACAATGTTTTCGACAACATGACCAAGTACGCTGACCGCCGCGATCCCGTGATCATTCTGGCAACCCGAGGGGAGGAGGGCATTACCCTGTCCTTCTCCAACACCGTCGGTGTTTCGGAGGAGCACTCCACGGGAACCAAGATCGGTGTCAAGACCTGTGTCAACATGATGGAGATGATGAAGGGACGCTTCCAAACCCGCAATGACGGAAGGACCTTTACGGCCTCCCTGCTCTTGCCCTTGCAGTAAACCGGTTTCACGAAAGCTTCCGAAAAAGCGGGGAATTTCCCGATTCTTCATATCCCTGTCATATTATCGTGTTATACTATTCTTTTGAAATGATCAAAACCAAAGAAAGGCTTCGCCATGTCTGCTGAAAAAAAGAATATTGCCCCCAAAAAGAAGAATAAAAAGAAAATCATCATTCTCATTGTCGCTTTGGCCGTGGTCGCCGTTGCGGCGCTGGTGGTGTCACTCATCCTTGCCAACGGCGAGGAGTACAAGAAGCTGGCCGCCGACCGAAAGACCGTGGCCACCTGCAACGGCTACGACATCCCCTATGAGGAGCTTCGCTTCGTCACTCTGTTCTATAAGGATTCACTGGAAGAAAAGTACGGTGAGGGGATCTGGGATGACCCCACCACCGCCGAGGAGCACCGAGGGGAGCTGGAGGAGCTGGTTTCCCAGAAGCTCAACGAAAACTACGTGGTCCTTTCCACCTGCCGTCAGCTGGGGATCCCCACCAAGAGCAAGGATATGGATCAGTACGTGGATCAGAAGATGGATGAGCTTCGGGCCGAGTTTGACACCAAAAAGGAGTACGAGGCATGGCTGGACGAGGTCTGGATGACCGAGCATTACCTTCGCTTTTCCATTGAGATCAGTTATTTGGAGTCCGCCATCTATTTCACTCTGTTGGATAATGATCTCTACACCTACCGTCATGACAACATCGGTGAGTTTCTGGATTACGTGGAGTTCAGCGGGGACTACGTCCGCACCCTCCACGTCTACATCGAGAACGTGGAGGGAGAGGATCCCGCCGCCAATCTGGCCAAGGCGCAGGAGGTCAGCGACACCCTGCGCGCCATTGTGGACGAGCAGGAGCGTCGTGCCAAGCTGAGTGAGTACATCGGCTCCTCCCTCAATGACGATCTCCAAACCATCACCGGTGACGGCTACTACTTCACCCGTCGGGAGATGGATGAAGAATACGAGGAGGCGGCCTTTGATCTGGAGCTGTGGGGAGTCAGCGAGCCCGTGGTCTGCAAGGGCGGTAACTTCGTCATCATGCGCCTGCCCATGGAGGAGGAGTATATTGTCAAGAACGCCCAGAACCTTTTGAACAACTATCACAGCGTTTGCCTCAGCATTTATGAGGATCAGTTCCGTCCCGAGTGCGTGGTCGTTTTCAACGAGTACGGCCAAAGCATCGACATTCTGACCATCGAGTGAGGATGACCCATGCCGATCCGTCATAACAGGGAAGCACGCCAGAGACGGCGGATCTCCCGAAGCGCCATGAAAAAGGGCATTGTTCTCCGCCGTCCCGCCCACCTTGGGTGGATCCTGGCGGCCGTGCTCCTGACCGTGGGGGTGATTGCCGCCGCCTTGCTCATCGGAAGCTATCTGAAGGCCGCCTC
>JAFQOC010000014.1 GCA_017420845.1 Clostridia bacterium | reverse complement strand
TATCCTTGGAGCCCAGACCGTAACGGCCGCCGACAACATTCTTCTGGACACCGTGGGTAGACAGAGCGGTAACGACGTCGAGGTACAGAGGCTCACCCAGAGAACCGGGCTCCTTGGTACGGTCGAGAACGGCAATCTTCTCGCAGGTTGCGGGAATAGCCTCGATGAGCTTGTCGGCGCAGAAGGGACGGTACAGGCGGACCTTGATCAGACCGACCTTCTCACCCTGAGCCATCATGTAGTCGATGACCTCCTCGGCCACGTCGCAGATGGAGCCCATAGCGATCATGACGCGGTCTGCGTCGGGAGCGCCGTAGTAGTTAAAGAGCTTGTAGTCGGTGCCCAGCTTGGCGTTGACCTTGTCCATATACTCCTCAACGATGGCGGGCAGAGCGTCGTAGTAGCGGTTGCAGGCCTCGCGGTTCTGGAAGAAGATATCGCCGTTCTGAGCGGAGCCGCGGAGCACGGGATGCTCGGGATTCAGAGCGCGGGAGCGGAAAGCGGCCACAGCGTCCATATCCACCATCTCAGCCAGATCGGCAAAGTCCCAGACCTCGATCTTCTGGATCTCGTGGGAGGTACGGAAGCCGTCGAAGAAGTTCAGGAAGGGAACGCGGCCCTTGATGGTAGCCAGGTGAGCCACGGCACCCAGATCCATAACCTCCTGGGGATTGGTCTCAGCCAGCATAGCGAAGCCGGTCTGACGGCAGGCGTAGACGTCGGAGTGGTCGCCGAAGATATTCAGAGCGTGAGAAGCCACGCAACGAGCGGACACGTGGAAGACGCAGGGAAGAAGCTCACCGGCGATATTGTACATGTTGGGGATCATCAAAAGAAGACCCTGGGATGCGGTGTAGGTGGTGGTCAGCGCACCTGCGTTCAGGGAGCCGTGGACAGTACCGGCGGCACCTGCCTCGGATTCCATCTCCATCACGTTGACGGTGGTACCGAAGATGTTCTTGAGTCCCTGTGCAGACCACTGGTCTACCCAGTCAGCCATGGGGCTGGAGGGGGTAATCGGGTAAATACCGGCGACTTCGGTGAAAGCGTAGCTCACCGTAGCGGCTGCCTGGTTACCGTCCATGGACACTTTTTTTCTCATGATTGCCATTTTAGGAAAATCCTCCTTGAAAATTTTTCCTCGCGGGAGCAAAACCGCGAGACAAATTTGCTCACCATATATCATATCATACTTTTCGAAAAATGTAAAGGCTTTTTGAAAAATTTCAAGGATTTGGCTGAAAAAAGTTTACATAAATTTCCAATTTTTGTTGTATAAATTGACGCTTGTTATGCAAAAAGACTTGACGAATGGAAAAAAGAATGTTAAAATATATCATGGATATGTATGTATATTATTGGTAATATTTGGCAAAAAAAGGATTATATATGAAGCAAAATGATATCAATCGAACCACCGTGGCGGTAATAGGCGCGGGACACGCCGGCTGTGAGGCAGCCTTGGCGTCGGCCAGAATGGGCGTGGATACGGTGTTGTTTACCCTGTCTCTGGATCAGATCGCCAATATGCCCTGCAATCCTTCCATCGGCGGTACAGCCAAGGGGCATCTTGTTTATGAAATTGACGCCCTGGGCGGCGAAATGGGTAAATGTGCCGATGCGGTAACACTCCAGAGCCGTACCCTGAACCTGGGAAAAGGCGCCGCCGTCCATTCCAAGCGTGTTCAGGCAGATCGTGTGGAGTACCATGTCCGTATGAAGCATACTCTGGAGCAAACCGCCAATCTTCGCGTCGTACAGGCCGAAATCACCGATATTCTTGAAAAAAAGGATGAAAACGGGATTTCCACAGGCATTCGAGGCGTCATGACCCGTCTGGGAGAGATATGGACGTGTGAATCCGTTATTGTTGCCACGGGCACATATCCCGAGGCCAAAATTTTTGTTGGGGATAGAAGCTTTGAGTCGGGACCGGACGGATCTCTTCCCTCCAAGGGACTATCCGCTTCTCTTTCGGCCATGGGGATCCGACTCATGCGTTTTAAGACGGGTACACCTGCCCGTGTCAAGCGGGAGAGCATTGATCTTTCGGTTTTGGAAATTCAGCCCGGAGAGAATGCTTCCCTTCCCTTTTCGACACAAACCGACAGGAATACCTACCTGCGCGACGAGCAGATTCCCTGCCACATTGTTTATACCAACGCTGAGACCCACCGTATTATTCAAGAAAATATCAAACGATCCGCCATGTATTCGGGTCAGATCAGCGGTACCGGTCCCCGCTATTGCCCCTCCATTGAGGATAAGATCGTTCGATTTGCCGATAAGGAGCGTCATCAGCTCTTCGTGGAGCCCATGGGTAAGAATACCGAGGAAATGTACATTCAAGGCTTTTCCACTTCCCTGCCCACCGACGTGCAATGGCGAATGATCCGATCTTTGAAGGGCTTTGAAAATGCCGAGATCATGCGCTACGCCTACGCCATTGAGTATGATTGCGCCGATCCCACACAGTTGTATGCTACTCTTGAATTCAAGGATCATCCGAATCTCTACGGCGCGGGACAGTTCAACGGTACCTCGGGTTATGAGGAAGCCGCCGCCCAAGGTCTTGTGGCGGGTATCAATGCCGCTCTTACGGCTCTCTGCAGGGAAAAAATAACACTTCCCCGCTCCGGTAGCTACATCGGAACCCTCATCGGTGATCTGGTGACAAAGGGTACCAACGAGCCCTACCGTATGATGACCTCCCGCTCGGAATTTCGTTTGATTCTGAGACAAGATAACGCGGATTTGCGCCTTACCCCCATCGGATATGCCTGCGGACTCATCTCCGAAGACCGTTATAAAGCTTTTTTAAGCAAGAAGGAGGCAGAAGAGACCGAAAAGGTCCGTTTGGAATCCACTCATTTGGGTCCGGACGCTGTCAATCCTCTCATGGATGCAATGGGGTTGGAAAGAGTGAAATCCGGGGTTTCTTTGGGTGATCTCCTCCGCAGACCTCAAATTACTTACGCGGATCTGGCCGTATTGGATAAGGAAAGAACTTCCCTGCCCCTCGAGGTGGTAAAAACCGTAGAAACCGACGTAAAATATGCCGGTTATATCAAGCGTGAGCTTTCCGAGGTGGATAGACAAAAAAAATTGGAAAACAAGACCATTCCCGAGCATGTGGATTACCATGAGATAAAGGGTCTGCGGTTGGAGGCTATTCAGAAATTGGCCAAATTCAGACCGACCACGGTAGGGCAGGCATCCCGCATTTCCGGAGTCAGTCCGGCGGATATTTCGGTACTTTTGATGTATTTGGGCTTAAAGTGAAAGGTGACACGAATATGATGAGTTATGCGGATTTTAAAACTCTCTTTCTTCAAATTTTCTTAAAAAACGGTATAGACCGCGACGTTTCGGAGGAAATGATTGAAAATTTTTTTCAGTTAACCGAAATTATGGTGCGTACCAATCAGGTCATGAACATCACGGCCTTGACAACCGAAGAAAAAATCATTCCGCTTCATTACGCGGATTGTGTCAAAATCAGTGAATGGCTTCCTCGGGGCGCAAATATCATGGACGTTGGCTGCGGCGGTGGGTTTCCTCTTTTGCCTTTGGCCATTGTTCGTCCTGATCTGCAAATAACCGGGTTAGATAGTACCGAAAAAAAGATCAAATACGTGGAAAATACCGCGAAACAGCTTGGTTTATCCATTAAAGCCATCAGCGGCCGCGCTGAGGATTTAGCCAAGGATCCGTTGTATCGTGAACAGTATGACGTTGTCATCAGCCGAGCCGTCGCAAGATTGAATGTATTGGATGAGCTTTGCTTG
>JAFQOC010000133.1 GCA_017420845.1 Clostridia bacterium | reverse complement strand
TCGGAAAGCATATAGAGACGAAGCCTGCCCGAACACACGATGAAAAGTCCCGTGCAGCCCATATTGTCGTGAACGGGTTGGGAGCGGTCAAAGTGTTTTTCTGCCGTGTTTTCGCACAGTAGCTGCTTGTCCGCTTCGGCAAGTTTGTTCCAAAACGGAAAGTAGTGTTCGTAGAAGGCGTGTAAAGACATAATCTCTCCGTCCTTTCGTGGTTTTGTTTATACCATTGTACCATATTTTTGTGAACTTTTCAACCGATTTGGCTTTTCTTTGCTTCCTCCGACGCATTTTTTGCGGGGCACCTCCTACTCGATTTCCTCGTCTTTGAGAATCTTCATCGTGAGTCTCGCTCCAAGGCGGAAGGCATATTCGAAGATAGCTGCTTCGCGGGGATAGGTTTCGAACAAAAACGTGAGTCCTCCCTGTTTTTCGGCGGGCTGCTTGATATTTTTTTCGCTTTATGGTATAATAACCGAGAAGAAAACAGAGAAGGGAGGCACATATGGATATGACAGGTATGTGTAGACAAATCGTTGTAATGGGCGGATCGTTCAATCCGCCAACCACGGCGCATCAAAAGCTGATGCTGGCGGCGGTCAACGCTTTGCAGGCGGATATGGGCATATACGTGCCATCGTCTCACGAGTACGTACGCAAGAAAATGGCCCAGCTCGACCGTCCCGCGGAGGTTCTGGACGCGGATCTGCGTTTGCGGATGCTTGGCAGGATGGCAGAGGACGATCCAAGGCTTTCCGTGGATGATTACGAATATCACTTGACCGAAAAAAGCCACACGTATGATACCTTGGTATACCTTCAGGAAAAATATCCCGATGCCGCGCTGTATTTTCTGGCGGGGGGAGACAAAATCGACGTGCTTTCCCGGTGGTATCGGATCCGGGATCTTTTGGAGCGGTTTCATATGATCGTGACCAATCGGGAGGATTATAACGCAGGGGCTGCTCTGGAAGCAAGTCCTTTTTTGACTCGGTACCGAAGCCGCTTTTTGGTTATCGATTATCCCGAGGATATTGAACACATCAGCTCTTCGGCGGTACGTGAGATGTGGCGAGCCGGAAAATACGAGGAGGCCGGGGGCATGCTTCATCCCGCCGCATATGAGATCATGATGAATCCGAGAACTGTTGTGATCGATACGTTTCGTGATCAATACTTCTTTCTGAGCAATTTCTATCCGGCCCCCGTTACCTACCGTGGATTGACGTACAGGAACAACGAGGCCGCTTTCCAAGCGCAAAAGTGCATGACCGAGGACGAAAAGATACCATTTACCGACTGTGAGCCCGCCAAGGCGAAAAGTATTGGGCGAAGAGTTACGTTGCGTCCCGACTGGGAACGGGTGAAGCTTTCCTTTATGGAAGAAATTGTTTACGCGAAATTCAGCCAGAATGAGGATCTGCGGGAGTTGCTTCTGTCCACGGGTCACGCGATTCTCAAGGAAGGAAACACCTGGAACGATATTTTCTGGGGGGTCAGCCGTAAAACGGGGAGGGGAAAAAACCATCTCGGAAAGATACTGATGAGGGTACGGGATCAACTTGGTTCGGACGATTCTTGATTTCATCATTCAGCCATTCCAAGACCGTATCACCCGGCTACCGATCTCTTCTGCTGTGTCGGGGGCGTTGCGCATGCGCCCCCGCTTTTTCACATATACTCTCTCATATATTCTGAAAGATACGGGAGGGCGTATGAAATCATCCGTACATCTATGGCAATTAGTGGGCTTTGGCGTAACGTCCCTGGGGGGGACCCTGTTGCATTTTCTGTACGATTGGACGGGCGGGGCGGTTTGGGTCGCGCCCTTCTCGGGGGTAAACGAATCCACCTGGGAGCACATGAAGCTGTTGTTTTGGCCCATGCTTGCCTTTGCGATTGCGCAGAGCTTTTTCTTTGAGGACCGTCGGGACTTTTGGTGTGTCAAGCTCCGCGGGATCCTCCTGGGACTTGCCCTGATCCCCGTTTTGTTCTATACCTACAACGGGGTGATCGGCCAATCTCCCGATTGGATCAATATTGCTTTTTTCTTTGTGTCTGCTGCCGCAGTCTACCTGTATGAGGCGTGGGCGTTCGAGAAGGGAAGGGTGACCTGCGACCGACCCCGACGAGCGGTGGCAGTGCTTTTGGCAGTGGGGATATTGTTCGTGCTGTTCACGTTTGTCACGCCCGAGATCGGGATATGCAGGGATCCCTTGACGGGGGGATACGGAATATAGGAGGCAGAAATCGCAGGAGTATCTCTTGCGGAAAAGAAAAAGCCGATGGGGAAGCATCGGCACGGCTCGTGAGGGATATTCGTGAAAAAAGAAATGACCCTTGCCTACGTTTCTCAAGCGCAGACAAGGGTCATTTCCATTCGATCTTAGTATCTAACATCATTTGTGTATCCTCCTGTTCTATAGTCTACCTCTTACGTTTCCCCGATGAATCCTTGAAATCCTGTTTATTTGCTCCTATATTCTCAAACTGAGAGACGCTGGTTTCGTATGCTTCCTGTGGGGCTTCTGTAAAAGGCGAGTGGCGAGTGACCTTGATCCTTCCGACAACACATTGGCTTTCATCGCTTGGATCTGACTCTATTTCGACGCGTCTTTTTCTTGTTCAGATCCCTTTGTGTTCCGCTGGTCTTCTGTGATCAAAGTCGGTTGTTTACTTTGCCATTGGACTGTACCTCCTCTGTTGTGACTATAGTATAGCATACTTTTTCTCAAATTGCAATATCCAAAATGCACGAAGTTGACAAAAAATTTTTGTTCATAAGATAGAAAAGATGCAAATTGCCGAAAACATCTTGCAATTCGTTTTAAGATGTGCTATAATAGTATTTGTGGTTGTGTCTTTGGCGGCAGGCCGTCCACGGGACACCCCGATCCGATACCACCAACTCCCCTGCCTTTCCCGCGGGGGTGTTTTACTATCCAAAGAAAAGGAGAACCGTCCGTGAGTATTCGTGTCATACCCGTCATCGGGGATTCCCATACGTGGGGCGAGGGCGTTGGCGCCGAGCGGGGCTTTGACCCCGTGGTCTGCTGTGGTGATCTGCGCCCCCTGCCCTTCACGCCTCCCTCCTACGTCAATCTCCTGCGGGAGTGGCTCAACGCCGAGACCGGTTCCTCCTGTACCGAATACGAGGGGGAAGCTCTTCTCTCTATGTGTGAGGGACGGGAAGGCCGGTTCGGTCTTTTGAAGGAGAAGCCTTTGATTCTGGATCATCCCTTTGACCTTGCCCGCGTATTCTTCTTTTCCACCTCCGAGGAGGCCGTGGTCAGGCTGACCGCTACCTCCCCCGCCGGTACAAACACGGTTACCGAGACTCTGTTCAGCGATACCACCCTTATGAGCGCGGCCGTCAAGGTTGCTCACATCTTTCCCAAGAAGGGGGAGACTGCCGAGGGGCTGACTATTGCTTGTGATGGGGATTGCTATACCCTGCTCTACCGCATCGAGCTGTACCGCGGCCCCTACGCCCTGGTCAACTGCGGCATCGGCTCCTGTCCCACCAAAAAGTTCGTGGAGCACTATTTCGATCGGTATATTACTCCTCTGTCCCCCTACGCCATTCTTTTTGAGGGTTGCACCATCAACGATTGGCTCCAGACCCCATCGGATCTCAAGTATGCCGCCCACCTGCGCCGTATGCTGTCGCTCCAGCGGGATCTGACCTCCCGCGTTCTCTGGCACACCGTCACGCCCATCGGAGGCAGTCAGATCAGCGGGCAGGGAACAACCTATAACGATTACGTCAACACCATGCGCTCGGTGGCCGCCGAGGCGGAGGTTTCTTTGGTGGATTGCAACGCCGTGATGGGAGAGATTCTCGCCGCCATGGCCGAGGAGGAGCGCGCTCCTTACTTCTACCACGATCCCTGGCACCCGAACGGCGAGGGTCACAGGCTCTACGCCGAGTCGATCTGGCCCCGACTGAGGGCTCTGCTGTAAGCCGATACGGTGCTGAGCCGTAAGCCCTGTCAAATCGGTCAAACCGCCCATGGAATCCGCTCCAAGTTAATGAATATTCGGCGATTTATTCATTGACACGGGGGCGGATTTCTGCTATAATGCTCCGTGTTCAAACGGGTTTACATACGGTTCAAAAAACGTTTTGAGAACGTTTATGGAAAAACTTTACTTTACCATTATGGCGCCCCATAGAGAGGGGCAAGGAGTGTTATGACCACTATCCAGACCATTCTCAGCATCGCCGTCTGCATGTTCGCGGGACTCATGATGACCCGCGCTCTCAAGCGGCTCCATCTTCCCGACGTCACCGCCTACCTCATCGCGGGCGTGATCATCGGCACCTACTGCATCGGTCGCTTCGTTATCGGTGGCTTCAGCTTTGGCTTCAATGACAGCGTAGCCCCCGTGGGCCGCTTCACCATCATTTCGGATATCGCCCTGGGTTTTATCGCCTTTGATATCGGCAACGAGTTCCGCCTGTCCGACCTCAAGCACACGGGCAAGAAGGCTACCGTCATTGGTATTTTTCAGGCCGTAGCCGCCACCCTCGTGGTGGACGCGGTTCTGGTGGGGCTTCACTTTCTGCTGATTGCCGTGACGGGCACCGACTATCTGCCCCTCCCCGCCTGCATCCTGCTGGGCGCCATCGCCTCGGCCACCGCTCCTGCCGCCACCCTCATGGTGGTGCGCCAGTACAAGGCCAAGGGACCCCTGACCGACCTCCTGCTTCCCATCGTCGCCCTGGACGACGCCGTGGGTCTCATCCTCTTCGCCGTTTCCATGGGTGTGGCCAAGGCCCTTCACGGCGGTGCCATGAACGTTACCTCCATTCTGGTGGAGCCCATGCTGGAGATCATCCTCTCCCTCCTGCTGGGCGCGGTACTGGGCTTTATCCTGTCCCTCATTGAGCGGGCCTTCCACTCCAACTCCAACCGTCTCACCCTCATGATTACCTTCGTGTTCCTGACCGTGGCGCTGGCCATGCTCCACTTTGAGATTGGCGGCATCCACATCGGCTTCTCCTCCCTGCTCACCTGTATGATGCTGGGCACCGTCTTCTGCAACGTCTGTAAGACCTCCGAGGAAATGATGCAGAGAACCGAAAAGTGGACCAAGCCCCTCTTCGTCCTGTTCTTCGTCATCAGCGGCGCCAGCCTGGACCTGACCGTTTTCAAGGAGCCTGTGTTCATCATCATTGGTGTGATCTACATTCTGTCCCGTTCCATCGGTAAGATTGCGGGCGCATATTCCAGCGCCAAGGCCATGAAGTGCGACGAGAAGACGGTGAAGTACCTGGGCATCACCCTCCTGCCCCAGGCAGGCGTAGCCCTGGGTATGGTTTCCACCGTAGCCGCGGACAGCGTCTTCGGCGGCAGTACCATTGGCAATACCGTGCGCTTCGTCATTCTCTTCGGCGTTCTGATCTACGAGATCTTCGGTCCCATGATGACCAAGTGGGCTCTGACCCGTGCCGGTGACATTACCGAAAAGCCCGCGAATAAGTCCGCCCGTGTGCTCAACCCCCTGCATCGGGAACGGCACAAGAAGGTCTGACGGATTCATACCAAGGAAACCGATGCCGTAAGCATCCATACTCTAAAAGGAGCACCCCGAAAAAATCTTCACGGAAGAAATTTTCGGGGTGCTTTTTTTGCGTTTCTTGAGAAATTTTTGGATCAGAAATGCTCAAAGATGCCTGCGGGACGGCGGGGGAAGGCTCGGAAGAAGTCGGGGGCGTCGGTATACCACTCGGTTCCGTGGGTATGACGGGCGAAAGCGGGGCCATAGGCGTCGTATCCGAAGACCAGCTGGGTCAGAGCGGGGATATCGGCGGTGAAGTCACAGGGAGCGCCGTTGGGGAGGGGGGTAACGGTGCCGATTCCGTTGACATAGTCCACGCGCCAGGTGCCGTTCGTGCTCTTGCCCGACCAGGGAGAGCGTGGGGGCTCATAGGTGCGGAAGGTGAAGCTGCCTGCCTCCTCGGGGTAGGGAACGGACGCAAAAAAGAGCTGGATGTCGTTGATGCGGGCCATGATATCGGGCAGGAGTGTGATACTCGTGTGCATATAGTGGCGGAGACGGAGCTCGACCTCGGGGATCATGGCGATATTCTCCATTTTGACGGTTTCCATCTCCCCTTCAAACATACGGAGGAAGCCGAACAGCTTGTCCATGGCCGTGTCGGTGAGGGCGATGAGCTCGTGGACGTGGAGATTGACGCTGACCATGCGGTTGACTGAAAAGTAGTTCTCGATCTCCAGAATCACGTACCCATCGGGATTGCCGTCGGCATCTCGGGAGAGGTATACCTTTTTGGCCGGTTGATTCGTCGGAAAGCTGTGGGGACCGCGGGCAAAGAGGAGGTGACGGCCGTCAGAGGCGAAGGCATTGTAGACCTGTGCCAGCTCTTCGTTGCAGGCCTCCCCCGTACAATGGATGAGATCGGGGTAACGGGGAACGAAATTCAGGGCGGTGATAGGAAATTCCAGCACGCGGTGGTCGGCTATGCGTTCAAAGCCGAAGGTACGGTAGTAGGC
>JAFQOC010000132.1 GCA_017420845.1 Clostridia bacterium | reverse complement strand
GGTGCGCGGGAGAGGAATGGCGATCTCCCGCCCACAGGAGGGGCAGGGGGTACGGTCATAGCCTCCGAAGCCACGGTCGCGGAAGGCGTAGGCGTAGCGGTTGGAGGAGTGGATGGAGAGGGTGTAGAGCATCATTCGTCCTCCTCAAAAATCCAGGTCCTCGGGGTTAAACTTCTTCTTATCCTCCGCTGTCACGGGAGTCGTTCCCGTTTACGCGGCGGTGAGCGCCCACGCATCCTCGGGATCGCTGTCCTCATGCTTCAAGGTCACCGCAGACCCCACCACCTGCTCGAAGGTAGCCTCGGGGTTCTGCATGAGAATGTTCAGAACGGTCATGTAGTCCCGGAGCATCTCACGGGGGGTGATCATGCTGTCCGCCCCCGCGCGGGAGAGGCAGAGGTTCAGAAAGGCCAGCTGCTGGGCATCGGTAATGCGGCAATCCCAGCCGTAGAACTGGGAATAGAGAGCGGTCACTCGGCGGATGAGGGCAAGCAGCTCGTCGTCAGCCAGACGGCGGAGACGGATCACGGGGCCGATGAGATTCTTAAAGCCCTCCAGGGCAAATCGGCTGTCGCAGAGGCGGGAGCGCAGAGCCTCATAGGAGAAGAGCCCACGGCGGGGATCCTCCAAAAACTGGGGCGTACCGCCGAAGACGATGCCCAGACCCGGAGCGCGGCCTTGGAGAGTATCGTTGAACATGGAGAGGATCTTCTCGTAGTTGTTCTCACGGCTGACCCGGTGGACGATCTTGTAGAGGTTGACGCACTCGTCGATGAAGACCATGAGGCCGCGATACCCCATCTTGCGGACCAGGGAGGCCCAGAGCTTGAGGAAATCGTACCAGTTGTCGTCGTCGATGATGACAGACACGGGGAAACCGAGTTCGGACCTAGCCTCGGTTTTGGTGGCGTACTCACCTCTGAGCCAGCGCAGGCAGGCCGACATACGCAGGCGGGCGGTCTCCCCGTCCTCACGGTAGGCCTTATAGTAGGCGGTGATCACACGGGCGAAGTCGAAGCCACCCACCAAAAACTCCAGCTCCCGCATGGTGTCGCTGACCTTGCGGGTCATGAGATCGTCGAAGCGGGGATCCTCGGGGGACACGCCGTTCGAAATCAGCTCGTCCTGCATCATACCGATCCAGCGGGCGATGAGCTTGGGGAGAGCGCCGCCGTCGGGGGAGGCCTTGGAGGCCAGGTTCTTCATGAGCTCGCGGTAGGTGGCCACGCCCGACCCGCCGCTGCCGTAGAGACGGCGTTCGGGGGAGAGGTCGGCGTCGGCGGTGATGAAATCCCGCTCCAGAGCGTAGCCGCGAATGAGCTGGATCAGAAAGCTCTTACCGCTTCCGTAGCGGCCGATGAGGAAGCGCATGGAGCCGCCGCCCTGGTCAATCTGCTCCAGATCGGAGAGGAGGGCGGTGATCTCGTCCTTGCGCCCGATGGCAATATAGGGCGCCCCCGCGCGGGGGACCACTCCCGCCGACACCGAGGCCAGCAGGGACCCCAACACGCGGCGCGGGACTTTCACTTGATTCTGATTGGTATTTTCCATATAGTTTCTCCGTAATTATAACAACTCAATGACCTGTTCGCGATAGTCTGCAATGACGGTATAGCCGCCCATCCCATCGTCCTCCAGCACGATATCCCCGATCTCCCCGTCGGCGGTCAGAGCGTTGATCTCATCCGCCAGCGCGTCGGGCATCTTCCCAAAAGCCTTGGCGGCGGCACGAAGGGCGGCGGAATCACCGTCCAAAGCGGCCTTGATGAAGGGGGCGTAGGGGGCCAGGAGAGAATCTTCCCCCCTCTCGGCGGTCAAGGCAGTCTCGCTATTGACCGCGTTCTCGGCGTCCCCCTCCGTTTGCGCCGCAGGCGCAACATCATTTCCGCGAAGCGGAACATCATTTGCCGTGTCAACGGCAACATCATTGCCTCGCAGAGGCACATCATTTGCGCCCCGCGCAACTTCACTCGCCGCTCCGTCGGCAACCTCAAAGGCCTCCACCAGAATGCGGGTGGTCTCCCAGGAATCCGCCTCAATGGCCGCGGCATCCTCCAGAGACACCGCCTTGCGGGGCAGATCGTACAAGGCCTCGTAGGCGGGGCGGGGTTCTTCCTTTTTCTTGACGGGCGCGGCCGATTTGGGCGGCTCCAGGGGGTTCAGGTAGGCGTCCAGCGCATCCCGCAGAGGGTTGGGCAGGGACATGACCGACAGGCGGGAGCGCACCCCGATCCAGCTCCGCAGACGGTTCTCCACGTGCTTGACCATGTCCCCCATGAGGAAGCGCAGCTCGTGGGAGCGGGAGAAGGAGGTGTAGGACACCTCGATCCTGCGCTTATTGCGGTAGGAGCAGAGTGCTCCCACGTAGGAATCCCGTGTCACGGTGGAATCCAGCATGGTGATGGCGGGCCGGCCGACGGGCTTGCGCCCTCCCTCACCCAAAAGCATGGGAAGAACGTGGGCCACGGCGGCGGGGATGG
>JAFQOC010000131.1 GCA_017420845.1 Clostridia bacterium | reverse complement strand
TCGAAGATGGGCAGAACCTTGACGTCGGCGCGGCGGACGCGGGCACCCAGGCCCTCGGGGATGCTTCTCGGGATATTCTCGTAGAAGCCGCCGCCTGTGAGGTGGGAAATGCCCTTGACGTTGACCTTTTCCAGGAGTGCCAGCACAGACTTGACGTAGATACGGGTGGGGGTCAGCAGGGTCTCGCCGATGGACTTACCGCCCAGAGCCTCGCAGGGCTCATACAGGGAGGGAGGATTGTTGTCGATGTCGAAGACCTTACGGCAGAGGGAGAAGCCGTTGGAGTGAACACCCGTGGAGGCCAGGGCAATGACCACGTCCCCTGCCTTCATAGTGGTGTTGTCGATGATCTTCTTCTTGTCCACGATACCCACAGAGAAGCCGGCCAGATCGTACTCCTCTGCGGGCATCATGCCGGGATGCTCGGCGGTCTCGCCGCCGATCAAAGCCGCGCCCGACTGGACACAGCCCTCGGCCACACCGCCCACGATGGCGGCGATCTTCTCGGGGATGTTCTTCCCGCAAGCGATGTAGTCCAGGAAGAACAGGGGCTTGGCACCCACGCAGATGATGTCGTTGACGCACATGGCCACGGCGTCAATGCCGATGGTGTCGTGCTTGTCCATGAGGATGGCCATCTTGACCTTGGTGCCGCAGCCGTCGGTACCCGAGACCAGCACAGGCTCGGACATACCCGCCACGTTGAGGCCGAAGCAGCCGCCAAAGCCGCCCACGTCGTCCACGCAGCCCTCGTTCTTGGTGCGGGCGATGTGCTTCTTCATGAGCTCGACCGCCTTGTAGCCGGCGGTAATGTCTACGCCCGCGGCGGCGTAGCTTTCAGACTTGGAATTAGAATGCATGGTATTGTTTCCTTTCGGTGATTTTTTGTAGGCGGTTTTGTTTACTCTTTTCCGTTCCAGCAGTAGGTGCAGAGCTTATCGGGAGGCAGACCGATGGACTTGATGACGCCGCCCAGGGACTGGAACTCCAGGGAGGCAAACCCGAACTTGGCGCAGATGCTCTTACGAAGAGCCTTGCCGCGCTCGGTGGTGCCGTCGCTGTACTCGTCGATGTGGTTGAAGCCCTCGGGACCCTCCAGCTCCATGATGGTGCGGCGGGTAATCAGCTCCATGTCGCTGGTGGCGCGGGAGAAGTTGAGGTACTTACAGCCGTACATGATGGGGGGGCAGGCGGAGCGCATATGCACTTCCTTAGCACCGTTGGAGTAGAGGAAGTCCACCGTCTCCTTGAGCTGGGTGCCTCTTACGATGGAATCGTCCACGAAGAGGAGCTTCTTGCCCTCGATCAGCTCGTGGATGGGCACCTGCTTCATGCGGGCCACCTTGGCGCGATCCGACTGCTTCTGGGGGGTGAAGCTTCTGGACCAGGTGGGGGTGTACTTGATGTAGGGGCGGGCGAAGGGGAAGGTGGAGCGGTTGGCGTAGCCGATGGCGTGGGGGGTACCCGAATCCGGCACGCCGCTGACATAGTCCAGGTCGGGGGCGTTGCCCACCTCCATGTCATGCTCCGCCATGATCTCGCCGTTGCGGTAGCGCATGGCCTCCACGTTGACCCCCTCGTAGTTGGAGGTGGGGTAGCCGTAGTAGGACCACAAAAAGGCGCACATCTTCATCTCCTTGCCGGGAGGATTGAGCTGGCGGATGCCGTCCTCGGGGGACAGCTCCACGATCTCGCCCGGACCCAGCTCGCGGGCCATCTCATAGCCCAGCTTGAGGGAGGCGAAGGACTCGAAGGTGACGCTGTAGCCGTCCTCTCCCTTGCCGATGATGACGGGGATGCGCCCCACCTTGTCGCGGGCGGCGATGAGGTGGCCGTTCTCCTTGAGGATGAGGATGGAGCAGGTGCCGTCAATGACCGACTGGGCAAACTTGATGCCCTCGCCGAAGCTGGATTTCTGGTCGATGAGAGCCGCCACCAGCTCCACGGTGTTGACCCTGCCGCCCGTCATGGCGTCGAAGTGACCGTGGCTGAAGGACAGGTACTGGTCGATGAGGGCGTTGGCGTTGTTGATGATGCCGACGGTGCAGATGGCGTAGGTACCGTGGTTGGAGCGGATGAGCATGGGCTGGGGATCGGTGTCGCTGATGCAACCGATGGCCGCGATGCCCTTCATCTCGTCGAAGATGGTCTCGAACTTGGTACGGAAGGGGGCGTTGGTGATGCTGTGGATCTTTCTCTGGAGTCCGATCTCGGGGTCGTAGGCCGCGAGTCCCCCTCGGGCGGTGCCGAGATGGGAATGGTAGTCGGTGCCGAAAAAGACGTCAAGCAAGCAATCCTTTGTGGAGGTGATGCCGAAGAATCCACCCATAATGTTTTTTCTCCTTGGTATGTGCGTTGGTGGTGCGAAAAAATGATGTGTGATCGTAGGGACCGGCGTCCCCGACGGTCCGTTGCTCAACCGTTCAGCTCAGCCTGCAGCGCGGCGTCCTTCGCCAGCACAGCGGCGGCGTCCTTGGCCTTCTTATCGTCCAGCTTGGCGGCGAGGGAGGCATCCTCAATGCCCAGCATCTGGATCGCCAGCAGGGCGGCGTTAGCGGCCCCATTGATGGCCACGGTAGCCACGGGAACACCCGTGGGCATCTGGACGGTGGAGAGCAGAGCGTCCATGCCGTCAAGATTGGTGGACTTACAGGGAATGCCGATAACGGGCAGGCTGGTGCGTGCGGCGATGGCTCCCGCCAGGTGGGCGGCCATGCCCGCGGCACAAATAAGGACACCGAAACCGTCCTCTCTGGCTCTCGCGGCAAACGTGCCCGCCTCGTCGGGGGTGCGGTGCGCCGAATAGATGTGTACCTCGAAGGGTACGCCAAAGGCGGTCAGGGTGTCCATAGCCTTGCGGACGATGGGGAGATCGCTGTCACTTCCCATGATGATTCCGACTTTTTTCATGAACGAGTTACCTCCAAAATA
>JAFQOC010000130.1 GCA_017420845.1 Clostridia bacterium | reverse complement strand
TCGCCCTCGTCGTGGACGTTGTCGGTCCAGGCGAAGTTGACGGTAAAGTCATAGCCCTCAATGCCCAGCAGGGTCTTGGGAACCTTGACCTGCATATACTTGCCGCTGACGGAATAGTCCACCTCGCCCACCTTTTCGGTTTCGTAGCCGTTGCCCGTGAACCTCTCCAGAGTGGCCTTGTCGGCGGTGGGGGCGGTCTTGTTCAGGATAAAGTCGAAGGACTCCCAGCCCTGATTCTCTTGATTCGCGTCGATGTAGAGGTTCATCCACAGGGCGTCGGTGTAGGGAGTAATGTCGGTATTGCACTCCACGTAGAAGTAAAGATTCTCGGCGTCCCGGGCCACTTTCGCACCGATGATGTCATTTCTGCCCGAGTACTCGGTGTAGCGAATATCCCCCTTGCCCTCGGCGTCGCGGTGGTCGGTGTTGCCGATGTAAGCGGCGTAGTAGGGCTCAACGGTCTGCCATTGGGTGTTGTCCTTGGTGATGTCGATGGTAGTAGCCGGACCGGGAGCGGGGATGGGTCTCGCGCCCTTGAACTTGCGGACGTAGTTGACCAGCTGGTAGTAGTAGTGGTCCTTCAGCGCCCCCTTGGTGGGCTCGATGTCACGGGAGAACTCATCGTTGCACTGATCGGGCATGGCGTTCTCCACGGCGGACTCATAGCCCTCGGGCCAGGACGGGGAGCGGCCCGCCGTCCATTCGTTCCAGCCCGTGACGAAGATGAGACGGGGATCTGCCTCGATGGCGTACTCGAACTGCTCGGCGAAGTTGTAGCCCCACTTGGAGGCCTCGTCCCCCTCCACCGCGTAGCGGTTCTCGTAATCGTGGGTGTAGGAGCGGCCCATGATGCCAAAGCCGTTCATGGGAGCGATCATGTCCAGCTCGTAGCTGTGGTTCATGGCCACGCCCACCGTCACCTGCTCGGGGGTCTTGTAGCGCTCTTGCTCGCGGGTGGCGCAGTAGTAGGGCTGGGGATAAATGGACAGCCAGCCCCAAGAGCCGCGGGCGGGAGAGCCGTTGGTGTAGCCCGCGTAGCCGGGACGGAAGGTGAAGAAATTCAAAATTTCCTTGTCCAGATTGTCATTCTTGTCCAGCCCGCTGGAGTTGCCGTGGGCCATGATAACTGGCTTATCGTCCCAGTAGAACCACAGATCGTGATAGTCACCCGTGCGGAAAATGTCCAGATAGATGTCACGGAGCTGTTTGGCGGTGTCGGCTCCCCCCGCGAAGGGAAGCATGAAGGAGAGCTTGGGGGTTCTCACGCCCTCGGCGCGGGCCTCGCTCCAGGCACGCAACACGGCCTGATAGCCCGATTGCCAGGTGAAGGCACCGTTGGTGTTGTCGGTCAGCACCGCGTCCACCCCCGCGTTGGCCAAGAGCTCGCCCTGTCGGCGCACCACCCAGGCGTCATCCTCGGCGTAGAAGCCCCACAGGGGCTCATTCCAGTGGAGTCCGCAGCCGGCGACCTCCTCCCAGGCGGGATGATCGTAGTCGCGGATGGCCTCGGGGTACTTGCGGAGGAAGGCATCGTTGTTGTAAGCCCCCGCGTGCTTGTGGTGCATATGCCAGGTCCAGTAGAACATGGCTACGGTCTTGTCATCCTTGGGATCACCCACCTCGGCGTTGGTGAGGGACACCCGCCCCAGACCGTCGGTGAACACCCAGGTGTCGGGCATGACCTCATGGGTCAGAATGAGGCTGTCCTCGGGAATGGTGGGCTCAGCGGGGGGCGTGTGGTTGCCGTCGATGGGATCCACCGAGGGCTCACAGACACCGAAGGGATCCGTTACGGATTTCGGGAAACGGATCTGCATCTGGATATCCCCCACGCACTCCTGACCGCCCTTGTAGCTGAAGCCGCGGGGGGTCTCGGGATCGGTAAAGAACCAGATGCCCATGGTACCGGCGGGCTCGGTGATGAGGAAAAGGTACTCCC
>JAFQOC010000129.1 GCA_017420845.1 Clostridia bacterium | reverse complement strand
GGTCTTTGACCTCTGCATCGAGGCGGGGAAGTGGAGGCTTGCCACCGAGAGCGGGAAGAGCTATGAGGGGGAGTGCCACGGGCGGGTGACGGTCACTTTTTAAGGAGCTGCCATGAAAATACCATGCTTTTGGGAGCATAACCGAGGCGACACCCTTTTGTACGCCGTTGACCTCCCCGGCGCATATGCGCGGGGAGAGAGCCTTTCCTCGGCAATCGCCAAAATGCCCGCCGAGATCAAGTCCTATCTCGCGTGGAAGGGTGATCCTGTCCCCGATCCGATCGAAATCGTGATCGCCGAGGAAAAGGAATCCGAGCTGGATATCCGAGACGCTGATTCCGACGCTGTTTTTGACCGCGAGAAGGCTCCCCTGACAAGGGAAGAATACGAGGTGCTGAAAGCCCTCGCCCTGCGCTCCGCCAAGGATTTTCAGGCTCTGTATGAGTCCATCCCCGACAAGGATGCGGGTCTGTCTCCCCTCCGCAAGACCTTTTACGGGCAAGTCCCCCACACCGCCCGTGAGATGTACGCGCATACCCAAAGTGTCAACGCCTACTACTTCGGAGAGATCGGTGTGGATGCCGAAAATGACGGAGATATATACGAATGCCGCAAAAGAGGCTTTGACGCGCTGGAAGCCGAACCCGGTTTTCTGCAAAGGCCCGTGATCGAGGGAAGCTACGGTGAATACTGGTCGCTTCGCAAGATGCTCCGCCGTTTTATCTGGCATGACCGCATCCATGCGAGGGCCATGTGGCGGGGAGCGTGCCGCTTGTTTGGGGTCGATGGAATCAGGAATCCGTTTTACTTTGCCTGAACAGCATTTTTCAAGCTTTGATATAGCAACACAGAAAGGAGCCCGCCATGGGAACCATCCAAGTCCTATCCTTCGAGGTCGCCAACCTCATCGCCGCGGGTGAGGTGGTGGACCGCCCCGCCTCCGCTATCAAGGAGATGATGGAGAACTCCATCGACGCAGGGGCCAAGCACATCACCGTGGAGATCCAGAACGGCGGCGTCACCTTCATGCGGGTCACCGACGACGGCTGCGGTATGTCTGCCGAGGATCTGCCCATGGCCATCCGCCGCCACGCCACCAGCAAGATCAAGAATGCTGAGGATCTGGACGGTATCCTGACCTTGGGCTTCCGCGGGGAGGCACTGGCCGCCATTTCGTCGGTCTCGGATATGCGCATCCTATCCAAGCGCCGCGAGGACGACATGGGGGCCATGCTGGAGATCAAGGGAGGCCAGATGGTGGGCATCTCCGAGCGGGGCTGCCGCGACGGCACCACCATCATCGTGGAGAATCTTTTCTCCAACGTCCCCGCCCGCCGCAAGTTCTTAAAGCGCGACGCCACCGAGTCCATGGCGGTGTCCGCCAACGTGGAGCGGGTGGCTCTCTCCCATCCCGAAATTGCCGTCCGCCTCATCACCGACGGCGTCACCAAGCTGGAGACCGCGGGGGATGGCCAGCTGAAATCCGCCATCTGGGCGGTCTTCGGCAAGGACTTCGCCTCCCGCCTCCTCCCTTTGGACAGCGAGCACGAGGGCATCCGCATTACGGGCTTCATCGGTCGTTCCGATAACGTCAAGGCCAACCGCAACGGTCAGAATTTCTTCATCAACAACCGTTTCGTCCGCAGCCGCACCGCTCAGGCCGCCCTGGAGCAGGCCTTTACCTCCTACATCCCCCCCGAGAAATATCCTTGTTGTGTCATGAATATTCACCTCAACCCCGCCCGCGTGGACGTCAACGTCCACCCCGCCAAGCTGGAGGTGAAGTTCTCCAACGAAAAGCCCGTGTTCGAGGCGGTCTACTACGCCGTCCGCCAGGCCCTGGAGCAGAATGTCACCCGCCCCGAGTTCGCCGCCCCCGAGAAGAAGCCCATCGCCCCCGGCGGCGGTCGGGTGTCGGACATGACCACCCCCATCGAGACGAGCCGCCCCGAGTCCCTGGGCAAGCGGCAGGTGGCTATGGACATGAACCCCGTCTCAAAGCCCGCCGACACGGTGGATCTCACCCCCAAGACCACGGTCCATCCCCCCCAGGAGCGCATCACGGCCGAGGATTACATCAACTACTACGTAAACCGCCATAAAAAAGGACAGGGAAGCACCCCCTCCTCTGTAGGGACCGGCGTCCCCGACGGTCCGCGTCCTGTGCCTGCGCCTGCCGCCCCTGTGCCGCCCCCCGCCGAGGAGATCCCCATGGACCTCTACGAGGCCGAGGCCAAGGCCCTGTTCGGCGACGTACCGCCCCCCGAGGAGCCTGTGAGCGGTCCCACCGCCCGTCCCGCTGAGGCAGTCCCCACCGTGCCCGCCACGGATACGGTCACGCCGATCCCCCTTGTAGAGGGATCACCCATCCCTGTAGAGTCGAGCGTCCCCGACTGCCCCGTCCCCGAGGAGAGCGTACCCCCCCCCCCCCCGGGGG
>JAFQOC010000128.1 GCA_017420845.1 Clostridia bacterium | reverse complement strand
TTTCTTGCGGCGTGACCGTGGGCCGCGCCGATATTTTTCTCTTGCGGATGCCCTTTGGAGACAGGTATCCATAATAATACATCTTATAGTATACCATATCATTGTAACGAATTTATGAATTCATCGCGTATTTGGGGGAAATTCTTTTGCTTTTTCATGTTTTTTCGCTCACAAAAGAACCCCTCTCCGCACGCGGCGGAGAGGGGAAGCCGTTATTCAATAGCCCCGTCCCAATCCCAGAAATGCGGCGCAGAGCAGCATCAGGAAGAAGAAGGGGACTGCGATCCAGAACAGCGATTTCCGTACCTCGCGGATACGGGGAAGAGCGGGCTTGCAGATCCCGATCAGGGTCGCGACAGCCGAGGCGGTCAAAAGCCCGATGGAGAGGTAGATGAAAAAGGGAAAGATCCTCATGTTGTCGTACATACTGAAGTAGAAATGCACCGCGACGATCTTGTTGGGATCCTCCGCGCTGGGAAGATGGCCGACATCGTGAAAGATCTTCACAAACCACAGAGGGATCAGACCGGCCGACAGAACGGCTTGAATCCAAGTCCATACAGCGGCTTTTTTCATAGCTTTACTCCTTGTACAAATAATTAAATCGTCCCAAAGGCGCCGTATCACCGTTGGCATAGAAGTCCATAACGGTAGCCTCCTGCATATTGTCGCTCCACTTGAACTCGAAGTTCAGAGCACCCTCCATGCCCACCAAGGCGCGGGGGATGGCGATGGTCAGGGTGTCGCCCGAGACACGGAGATCGGCGGTACCGATCTGCTCCCAGGTGAAGCTGCCCTCTTCAAGGGTGCGGACGTACTTCTCCACAGAGGCCTGGTTCTTCTTACCCATCTTGCGGTTGATGACCAGATCGTAGCCCTCCCAGCCCGTGGCCTTGGAGCGATCGGTGTCGATGAACAACGTCATCCAGCCGTCGCCCTCTCTGGGGGTGATGGTGTCGGCGCACTTGACGCGGAAGTAGATGTTCTCGTCGTCGCGGGAGACTCTGGCCTCCACGATATCGTTGCGGCCGGTGGTGTTGACGTAGTGGTAATCACCGAAGCCGTCCCAGTCGCGATGGATGGTGGTACCCTTGGGGTTGCGGTAGACGGGGGTCACGGCACTCCAGGCCTTGGCACCCGACTTGAGATCCACGATCCCCGCGGGGGAGGTGGCCTGACGGGGGGCGGCACCCTTGAAGCGGCGGATGTTGTGGGCCAGCTGGAGGTAGTAGGTGTCCAGATAGCCGTCCTTGTCCATCTCAATGTCGCGGCTGTGCTCGCGGTCGTACTGATCCACCATGGCCAACTGGGTGGATTCGTTATCGGAGAGCCAAGGCTCGTGCCACTGGCCCATGATCCACTCGTTCCAGCCCGTGACGAAGACGATATCGGGATCCAGATCCAGAGCGCGCTCCCACTGCTCCTGGACGTTGTAGCCGTACTTGTAGGAATCGGGGGTCAGAAGATCGTGACCGTGACGGCCCGTGTAGCTGCGGCCAAAGGTTTTTACGTCGTTGAAGTGGGTGCAGATGCGGTCCTTGTTGGCGTTCTGTCCCACGCCTACGGTGACCATCTCACAGCTGCCGTCGGGGCGGGTGACGTACTTGTGCTGGGGGTAGACCTCCAGCCAGCCCCACTGCCCGTTGGTCTGAGGCCCACAGCCGTAGCCGGGCTGACCGGGACGGAAGGTGAAGAACTCCCGGATCTCGTTGAGGATGCGGGTGTCGGCCTCGCAGGTACCCTCGGCGGGGAGGGCGTCGGGGTAGCCCATGACCATGGGCTTGCCGTCCAGCATATACCACAGATCGGAATACAGGCCGGGCTTGTAGATGTTCTGGTACAGGGAGCGGAGCATACGCTCGGTGGTCTCCTGGGGGCCGAAGTTGAGCATGAAGGCCACCTTGGGCACCTTGATGCCGTCGGCCTTGGCCT
Source organism: Clostridia bacterium (assembly GCA_017420845.1). Taxonomy (GTDB): domain Bacteria; phylum Bacillota; class Clostridia; order Oscillospirales; family CAG-272; genus CAMEON01. Next base: position 2,725 of record JAFQOC010000128.1, on the reverse strand, counting down.
CGCGCAGACCCTTGAAGAGGGGCTCGTAGGCCGAGCGCCAGGTCAAGGCGCCGTTGGTGCAATCAAAGAGCAGGAAATCCACGCCTGCGGCCGAGAGCAGGGCGGCGTGATGGCGGATGACGTAGGGGTCGGAGTCGCGATAGAAGCCGTAGAAGGGCTCGTGCCAGTAGGGCTGGAAGGGACGCTCGCCCCAGGCGGGGTGATCCTTTCTGTACTCGGCGGCGGGGTATTTGTCCAGCACCTCCACCACGTCCACGGGGCGGAGATCGGCGTGGCCCTCGTGCCAGGTCCAGTAGAAAATGCCCACCTGCTTGTCCTTCTTTTTGCCCACGTCCTCCACCGACGCTACCTTACGGCCCAGCATATCGGTGGCCTCCCAGGTGTCGTAGCCCAGGTCCAGGGTGGCCTTCTCGGGGATGGGCTCGTAGGTGATGCCCGCGTAGACAGGCTCGCTTGACGCCTCAAAGGACAGGAGCTTGGCGTTGCCGCGCAGGGCAATGGTCACGTCATGGACCCCCTCGGTGGGGTCGATCTCGCACCGCGCCTCGGTGTCCTCATTGTCGTAGCTGGTGAAGGCGATGACGCCGATATCCTTGCCGTCGGCCTTGATGTAGCCCAGGGTGGTGTTGCCCGAGTGGGCGAAGCGGATGCGGACGCTGATGCTGCCCGTACCGAAGTCTACCTTGTCGGCCCGCCAGAGCTTGGCCTCTTTATCGAAATACAGTTCTGCCATGTGCATATCCTCACTTGCGTTCAGAGTCGGGGTGATTTTCCCCGCATGACCATAGTACCACAGAACGAGAAAAATGTCAACAAGTTTTGCTGAAAAAATATTGACTAATTGCCATATATGTTGTATAATAGTCACAACACCATACCCTTTCAAAGGAGGATATGATATGAAAACCAAGAAGTACACCCCCCGCCGCGCCCTGGCCCTTGCCCTCGCCGTCCTCATGGTCCTGAGCACCGCCACCGCCGTGGGATACTCCGCCATCCTCTCGGCCTTTGCCGCCGAGGGCGTGGACAAGTACGCGCCGAACGGCACCGTCCTGGTCTCCAAGGACGCCAAGGTGTCCATCTCGGCCTGCACCAACCAGCGGGCCGGCTCCGAGAACAGCTATGAAATGCCCTCCGAGACCTGGACCAAGATCAACCTGACCGACGGACAGATCGGCAACGGCGGTTGGTCCTGCCAGCCCTACGACCGAGAGATGGACCACACCAAGCCCGTCACCGTCACCCTGGAGCTGGTGACCCCCTCCGAGGTCTGCGCCGTGACCCTCTTCCCTCACGGCCAGTTCCCCGCCAAGTACGAGATCCGGGTCTCCTCCGACGGCAAGACCTATGAGAAGGTGGCCGAGGACGCGGGTGTGCCCATCAACCAGAGCTCTCCCAAGTCCTACAGCTTCGCCGCCAAGAAGGCCAAGTTCGTCCAGCTCCACATCATCGAGCGCAACCCTGCCACAGGCCCCGACGGTGCCCTGGCTCAGCTGGGTGAGATTGCCGTCTTCGGTGCCGCCACCGCCGACGTGACCCTGGACCGCACCATGCTGGAGCTGTTCGTGGGCGAGACCGACAAGCTCTCCCCCGTCTTCGTGGGCACCAAGGACACCTTCCCCGTCACCTTCAAGAGCGCCGACACCTCGGTAGCCACCGTGGCCGCCGACGGTACGATCACTGCCAAGAAGTTGGGCAAGACCACCGTCACCGCTACCTGCGCCCAGCTGAACAAGACCGTTACCTGCTCCGTCGAGGTGGTACAGACCAAGCACTCCTTTGACGAGAACATCATGATCTCCATCTTCTGGCCCCCCACACCCGAGTACATCACCGACGAGCAGTACAAGCTCCTGGCTGACGCGGGGGTCAACTGGGTCATGGGCGCGGGTGAGGAGACCCTGGCTACCGTGGAGAACCAGCGGAAGATGCTGGAGCTGTGCGCCAAGTACGGCATCGGCATGACCGTCTCCGACGGCAACTTCGGCGGCTCTCTGCTGAATAAGTCCGAGGCCCAGATCGCCGCCGCCGTGGCCCGCTACAAGAACGTCCCCGCCGCCTACGGCTTCTACATCCTGGACGAGCCCTTCAACCCCAACGCCTATCTGGACGCCTATATCAACCTCAAGAAGGCCGCCCCCGACGCTTACATGCACCTCAACTTCCTCCCCAGCGGCTCCTACGGCTCGGAGGAGATCTACAAGGCCCAGATGAACGACTGGGCCAGACTGACCGCCTCGGCGGGCTACCCTCTGGACTACCTCATGTTCGACCGCTACCCCTTCCCCCTTCAGGCGGGCGCCATGGACCGCGCGGGCTTCTTCAAGAACGTCCGCTCCTGCTACGAGGTAGGCCTGAAGAATGACGTCAAGACGGGCCTCTACATCCAGACCGTCTGCCAGGAGGTGGCCTTCCGCCGTCCCACCGACAGCGAGATCCGTTACCAGATGTACGCCTCCCTGGCCTTCGGCTACAAGCAGCTCTCCTTCTTCACCTGGTTCACCCCCGTCAACCGCTCCGAGCCCTTCAAGGACGGTATCATTGCCCCCGACGGCACCCCCAACAAGCACTACGAGACCATCAAGACCATCAACCACGAGATCCTCGCCATCGGTGAGACTCTGGTCAAGTGCGACGCCCTGGAGGTCTACTTCAACGGCCCCGACACCTACGGCCAGCCCTCCGTTCCCGCCGATTTCTTCGTGAAGGCGGATAAGAACGATTC
>JAFQOC010000127.1 GCA_017420845.1 Clostridia bacterium | reverse complement strand
ACGTGAATGTAGCCGTCCTCAAGGGTCAGGCAATCCTGAGTCATGTTGTTGGGATCACCGCCGGTGACGGTCTGAATATCTTCAGCATCAAACACGTTCACGGGCTCCATGGGATCCGCAGTTTCGGGCTCGGTGGGCTCTGCAGTGGGCTCAGCAGTGGGCTCAGCAGTGGGCTCTGCAGTGGGCTCAGCGGTGGGCTCTGCGGTAGGCTCATCGGTGGGCTCAGCAGTGGGCTCAGCGGTGGGCTCGTCGGTGGGCTCTGCGGTAGGAGCCTCGGTGGGGTTCTCGGCCACGGTGGTATCGGCGGTGGTCTCGTCAACAACGGGATCGTCGTTGCAGGCCACTACGGTAAACACCAGGGCGAGCATGAGAATTGCGATTACAAGCAGCTTCTTCATGGGGGGACTTCCTTTCGTTCTAATTTTTGGGATCTGATCCCAAAGTGTAATTATATTATACATTATAGTTATAAAAATTGCAAGTGCTTTTTTTGCTTTTTTGTGAAGTTTTCATGAAAAAAACTGAGAATATTGGCTTCTGAGAAGGGAACCACTGTAGCATAAAACGGAAGGGATGTCAATCGCGACTCCGCAAATGCTGTGAACAAACAGAGTGAAAACCTTGAACAAAACGCAAACTTTGATGGGACTGTGGAATCTTTCTTCGGAATCTATTGCATTTTTTACCGGGATGTGTTATAATGCCAACGGTAATAACGGATGCTGAAACTCTACATATTAATAATATTACACGTGTGATGGGGTTATCCGTTTCTCCGTCACGGATAAGGAGATTGTAAATGATGAAGAAGAATCAACTGCTCCGTGGGGCGTTGGCCCTTTTGCTGATTCTGTCCATGCTGCTGCCCATGACTGCCTGCAACGACGAAGTCACAAATCCCACCGACACCACAGATACCGTTGACACATCGGATTATGAAAGCGCTTCGGAGAGCGACACCGAGGAGGACACCTCTGAGGATCCTGTGGACGTCCACACCTACGACTTTTATATCACCCTGGGTACCATGCCCACCCTCTACGCTACTCTGCATGCCTATGAGCGCCAGAACCCCAATACTTACATGTGGTTCTTGCGCGGAAACACCATCAGCTACGAGTATTCGGCTGATTTCATTCAGTATTTCTCCACCCAGAGCCAGACCAATGCCTCCAGCGAGGTGAACTGGGCTCTCATCCGCGACAAGGTCAAGGAGATTAAAGCCGCCGATCCCGAGGCCAAATTCCACCTGTATTGCGATGACCTGCGCGTGTCCTTCATTCCCCATATTTTCGTATACGCGGGCGTGGATTTTGAGGATCTGCGGGTGACCTTCCTGTCTGACGGTACCGGCACCTACAACAACTACTCCCTCATGACCGACAGCTACTACGCCGGTTACGCCTCCACCTGGTCCAATATTCTGGAAACCTATGAGAAGGGGCGTGACAACGCTGATTTTGTTCCTCCCTATGAGGATACCAACCAGTCCATGCAGGACCTTCAGTATCTGGCATTCTACGTGTCTACCTTTGAAAACGTGGATTTCTGGGTTCAGAATCCCGCTTATCTGCTGAATGACCACGCCGCCGTGACTGCCGCCCGTGAGAATATGCACATTGTGGAGAAGAACCCCGCTGAGATGTACGCCAATCTGGCCGATGCTATCCGTGCCGACTACCAGAAGGTGGTGTTGGCTAACGCGCTGGTAGACAGCGATACTCTGACCACCCTGGAGGATGCCGTTGCTTACTTTGACGCCAAGCTTTCGGGCCGTGACAAGGAGATCGTTCTCATTCTGGGTACCAACAAGAAGACTCTGGACGAGAACAAATTTTATATCGATGAGACTCTGAATTACTACACTCCCACCGTTACGTCTGAGGATGCCACCAAGGTCACCTATAAGGGCAAGACCTATACCATTGAGGCCGGTGCCGCCACGGTTACCGTGGACGGCAAGGAGCTGAAGATCGGTGAGCTGGGTGTTTACCTGTTCTTTAAGGGTCATCCCGCTCATCCCGCTGACGAGACCCTTCAGGGCTACTTTGCCGATCACGGCATTGAGACCCTGCCCCACAGAACCCCCGTGGAGACCCTGTTCTGGATGTACGACGTGAAGGTAGGCGGCTACCAGTCTACCAGCTTCCTGTCCTGCTACAAGGGCCAGACCGAGTTCATCTATGAGAAGCCCGATGCCGAGGCCATCGTTCAGATGATGAATATCGGATTCTTCGAGGGTTGCGCCATTTTCGAGGCTCCCGTCGAGGAGGAGAGCACTCCGTCCGCATCTTAATTGATATGAAAAGCCGAGCCCCTTGCGTTGAAAGCAAGGGGCTCGGTCTTTTTCATTTCGGGGGTGCGTAGGTATGGAGGGAATGAGAAAGCTTCATTCCTTTTTTTCAGCGAACCGCTTGCGGCTCTTGACCAGGTAGGCGTAGACCGCTATTCCGCAAAGGGGGAAAAGCATACCCACCAGCATGCCCAGCTTCATGCCCAGCTGCTCGGGAGCCATATCCCAATTGGCCGCGAGGGAGGCAAGGGCAGGATTGGCCGCCGCCGCGTCGGTGATGATGCCCAAAAGCTGGGGCACCACTGCCGCGCCCATGTCACCGCCCGCTGCCATGAGCGCGTAGATGAATACACCGCCCGCGGGGACTCGGGAAGAAGCTACAATGAGGCTTCCGGGCCAGAGCATGGACACGCAGAAGCCCGTAAAGGCACAGGCGAGAAGTCCCACCAAGGGGAAGGGGGACACCGCCGCCACTAAATAGCAGACTGCCGCGCCCATGCCGCCCATCAGAAGAACCCGATCGGGGTTCTTACCGAATTTGCTGTACAGAGTGCGACCCAGACCCAGCATGAGGGAGAACACCGCTACGCCGAAAACGTCTCCCCAGATCTTGGGAATGCCCAAAGCCTGCTCCAGATAGCCCGAGCACCACTGAGCCATGGTGCACTCTGCAGCGCCGCCGAAGAAAATGGCGGCCACGCAGATCAGGACCTGCTTGTTCTTCAGCATGGCCAGAGCGCCCGAGACCTTCTCGGGAGTTTCCAGAGCGGGGAGCTTGGCTCCCGCGAAAAGAACGGCGGAGAGGAGGGGAATCAGGGTAAAAAACAAGGCCAGGTACTGCCAGTTCTTCTTGCCGCAGAAGAGCAGAAATAGGGTTGCCAGCAGAATGACCCCCACCACGCCCCAGGCGTAGACCGAGTGGAGCTTGCTCATCTCACGATCCGGGTCCTCGGCGGGGATAGCGGCGATGACGGGGCTGATCAGCACCTCGCAAAGGCCTCCCGCCGCGGCGAAGATGACGGTGCCCACTATCAGCCCCGCGTAGACCGCTTCGGGGAGGAGGAAGGGCCAGATGGCGTAGACCAGAAGCCCGCAGGAGCAGAGAACGGGGGTGAGCTTCACCAGCAGGGGGATATTGAAGCGGTGGGAGAAGAAGGATAGGAGAAGGTCCACCAGAAGCTGGGTGAAGAAGTTGACCAGCACCAGAAGCCCCAGGAGGGAGAAGGAGATGCCGTACAGCTCGTGGAAGGTCAGAAACAGGACGGGGGAGAGATTGCCCACCACCGACATGGACAGATTGGTGGTGTAGCAAGCGTACTTGACGCGGTTGTAGACAGACATGGCAGGATCCTTTCGAGGTTCGAGATCATATTGACAGGTGATACCGTTGCCATTATAACACGAAGGTGAAAAAATGTCAATGAAAACAGCAGGTTGTTCAGAAAAAAGCAGGGAAGGATACGAAGGGAGCACGGTGAAAACTTTTTTTAAAAAACTCAAAAAACTTTTGCAAAACCTCTTGACATTTTCGGATAAATCGTGTATAATATCACCGTTGCGTTCAAGCGACATGCGAGAGTGGCGGAACTGGCAGACGCGCACGTTTGAGGGGCGTGTGGTTCACACCGTACGGGTTCAAGTCCCGTTTCTCGCACCAAAAGGAAAAGGAGCCGCAGAGCGGCTCCTTTTCCTTTTGGTGCGAGGGAATGGCACGACTCAGAGTCCTGCCGGATGCAAGCATGTGATAGCAAAGAACAACTTTAAAGAAGGGAAGCTTTCGCCAATGGAAAGCAGTGATCATGATTATGAAAGCAGACGCGATCATTTTTGATAAGGACGGCACGCTTTTGGACTTTGACGCCTTTTGGGTCAGCCTGTCCAATGTGGCAATCGAGAGTGTTCTCCGTGAATTTGATATGGACGAATCCTTGAAATACGACATACTGGAGGCCTTCGGTGTCCATGACGGAGTGACGGACATCAACGGTGTTTTGTGTAAGGGTACTTACGAGGAAATGGGAGAGATCGTGTGCGCCATTTTGCAGACCCACGGCCTCACCGCTTCCTGTGAGGATGTGGTGAAGGCTGTGGAGGAGGCCTATTCCTGCCATGCCCGGGAAGGTGTTGTAAGACCTACCTGTCCCGACCTGGCATACACCCTTGCCGAGCTGAAGGGGAAGGGGATTCGCCTTGCCGTTGTGACGACGGATAACGAGTCGATCACCCGCCATTGCCTTGAAGGGCTGGGGATCCTTTCGTACTTCGACGTGATTTTCACCGACGACGGCCATACCCCGACCAAGCCCCACCCCTACTGTGCCGAGGAGCTCTGCCGCCGCTACGCGTTGGACAAGACGCGGGTGGTCATGGTGGGCGACACCATGACGGACGTGAGATTTGCCAAGAACGCCGGGATCACCTCGGTCGCTCTTGCCCCCTCGCCGGAGAAACAGGCTGTGCTCTCACCCTGCGCGGATATCCTCATCTCCGCCATCTCCGAGCTGCCCGCGTTGTTGGCGTGAGGAATCGCGCATGCTGACAGGTATTTTCGCGGGGATCACCTGGGCGCTGGAGACGGTGATTTTGGGGCTTGCCCTTACCATGTCACCCTTCGTTTCCACCGAGCAGGCTGTGCTTCTGGCCCCCTTTATCGCAACATTCCTCCACGACGCTGTGTCGGCGAGCTGTATGCTGATCTACAATGCTTTGCGGGGAGGCTTGAAGGGCTTTTTCGGTGTATGCCGCAGCAGAACGGCACTCTGGTTGACGCTGTCCTCTGCCGTGGGCGGCCCTATCGGTATGACGGGCTACGTGCTGGCCGTGAGCTGTCTCGGCCCGTCGGTGGGTGCTGTGGTGAGCGCCGTATATCCCGCGGTGGGTACGGTGCTGGCGCGTATATTTTTGAAGGAAAAAACCAAGTGGTATCAATGGATTTTTTTGATCCTAACTCTTGCGGGCGTTTATGGACTGAGCTATACCCCCTCCTTTTCCGCGGAGAACTTCTGGTTGGGACTTCTGGGGGCGTTCATGTGTGCCTTCGGCTGGGGAACCGAGGCCGTGATCCTCGCAAAATGCCTGAAGGACACGGCTGTCAAGGACGAATATGCTTTGGGGATCCGCCAGGCCGTTTCCGCCCTCCTGTACGGTCTGCTCATCCTGCCGCTGTTGGGCGGCTGGCGTATGACGGCCGAGCTGTTTGTGGGGGGAGAAGGGAAGCTGCTTTTGACGGTCGCCGTTGCCGCTCTGTGCGCGACAGTCTCCTACCTGCTCTACTACAGAACCATCGGCAAGCTGGGCGCCTCCAAGGCGATGGCACTGAACATCACCTATACCGCCTGGGCAATTGTGTTTACCGTTGCCTTGACAGGGGATCTCGGCGTGCTGAGCCCCATGACGCTGCTTTGCTCCGCTGTGATCGTACTCTGTGGGGTATTGAGCGCCGCAGATCTCAGAGCGCTGTTCGGGAGACAGGGAAGCGTAGGCGAGTCGGAAAAAACATGCAAAAAAAGGTGAAAAACTTTTCAAAAACCTATTGACAAATGCAATCGAGTGTGCTATAATATCACCTGTTCCGCGCGGGCATGGCGGAATT
>JAFQOC010000126.1 GCA_017420845.1 Clostridia bacterium | reverse complement strand
TCTGCGTGGCGCAGAACTGGTCGGATAAGCAAGGCCTTACCCCCATGAACGCGGGTGACATGGTCTTTGGCCGCGGATATACAAGCAAGTACGGCGTCAACACCTCGGATGAGGCTGTCATGGCAGGTCTGAATATCGCCGAGCAATGGGAGTACGTGCTGGAGGTGGATCCCACCTTCGTGTACATTACAGGTTGGAACGAGTGGCAGGTAGGCCGCACCACCGAGATGTGGGGCTATCCCAATGCTCTTCCCGATAACGCCACCGACGGCTACTCCCGCGATATCGAACCCTCTACGGGCATGCTCAAGGATCACTTCTACAATCAGATGGTATCCTACATCCGCAAGTTCAAGGGCATGGATTCCCAGCCCGTATCCTCGGGTGCCGTCAAGGTGGATTCCGCCGCCTCCATCGACTGGTCTGCTGTCACTCCCGTCTATCGCGCCTATGAGGGCAACACCCTGCACCGCGACTACGACGGCTACAAGGACTACCACTACACCAACACCACGGGTCGTAACGACTTCGTGGAGTCACGCGTGACCTACGACGCTGAAAACCTCTACTTTATGGTCAAGACCGCCGAGGCTATCACGCCTTACACCGATAAGGCCTGGATGCGTCTGTTCATCGACGTGGTGGGCGTGGAGAATGACCAGAACTGGGAGACCTTCGAGTATATGCTCAACCGTGAATCCCCCTCCGCCGACAAGGCGACCCTGGAGAGATCCACAGGCGGCTGGAACTGGGAGAAGGCCGCCGAGGTGGCCTATACCGTCAATGGCGACACCATGGTGGTGACCATCCCCCGTGCCGCACTTGGTATCGGTGAGGGTGACTTCACCGTGAATTTCAAGTGGAGCGACAATATGCAGAAGGACGGCGACATCATGGAGTTCTACGTCAGCGGTGACGTGGCTCCCGGTGAGCGTTTTAAGTACAGCTTCACCACCCTTGGGGCACAGGCTTCCGATATCGAGACGGAGCCCGCCGAGTCGGATACTACCTCTACGCCCGACACTGAGACTCCCACCGAGGCGCCCACCGATCCCACAGAGCCGCCCAAGAAGAAGGGCTGTAAGTCGTCTGTGGCTGTTGGTGGTTTGGTAGTTGTAGCTGCTATGGGTGCTTCCGCGCTGACCTTGCGCAAGAAAAAAGAATCTGAAGTGTAAGGATATACCGGTAGGTAGATGCCCGTGTCAGATATGGGCGGATTGTTAACCAAACATATTCCCCTTCCTTTCTAAAGGGAGCCGCTCCCCCGCCCGTAAGGGTGGGGGAGTCTACATGAATCGGGGATATATCAGAATATATGTACTAAGGAATATCAAAAATTATGAAACATCCAAATAAAAGCGGGTGGCTTTCAGCCCTCTGTAAGTTAGTTGCTGGGGTTATGCTTGTGTCTACTTTAATACCCGCTATTTTACCCCCCTTGCAGAGTTTTGCGGAAGAAACCGATTATGAGGCAAAAAAAGCAGCGTATCGTGAGAAACTAAAAAATGATGACGTTACTACCGATGATCTGCTCATAGGTTCATGGGTATCCTTCTATTCTTTTGAAACGGATAGTTACGAAGAGCAGTTGGATCAGATGGCCGCAGCCGGTATCAATTTCAATATGTTCCCACGCGATTTTGGCGCGGGGGCTATGTATGACGCGGAATATTGGAACAACGTGGAAGAGCAGTATGCCAGGCGAAATATGGTCTATCTTATGAATGGCAACATGGATGCGGCCAATATTGCCGTAGGCGTTGAATATGCCGCGGGCAAAGAGCATTGTATCGGCTATCATGTCGTAGATGAGCCGGGCGGTGCAGCTTTACAAGGCGTTGCGGATATTATGCGTGAGTACCGCAAAGCAGATCCTGCCCGCTATCCCTATACCAATCTCCTCCCCAGCTATGCGGGAAGCGCTTGGTTAGGAGGATCATATCGAGAGCACGTTGAGCGTTACGTCGAATTGGTAGGGGCAGAAAATCTGGCATACCTCTCCCATGATTATTATCCCTTCCAAGAAAGAGCCAACAACCTCGGCATTTTTGCCGACATGGAAGTGCTTCGCTCGGTAGCCTACGAAAACGGTAAACTTAAAACCCATGCCTTCCCGCAGTCCACCGCATGGAACGGTATGCGAATGCCCAACATTGATGAAATGCGTTGGAATGTCTACGCCTATCTTTCTTACGGCTTCAAGGCACTCTCATGGTTCAATCTTGTATGCCCCGGTAATTCCGACACCGAGGGTGAGGGGTTCCGAGACAGTTTGATCTACAGAGACGGTACCATTCGCGATCCCGAGCTTTTCGCCGCATGGAGCGAATTGAACTGGGAGATCCGAGGTTTGTCCGATGCGCTTATGAATTTGGATACCATCCACGCATATCATACTGACGACGCCGTATCCGGCGTGGAGTATTTGCCCACTGACTTCTTTATCGTCCCCGATGGCCGATCGGAATTTGTCATCAGCTATATGGTAGCTAAAGACGGTACCGAGCCCTATATTATGCTTTTCAACAAGTCTTTGCGACGTGATGCTGACATGGAATTTTTTGTGGATCTGTCTACGGGGATTGAAGTGATCGAATATCTGGATCCGTATACGGGCGAGTACATTCCCATGGATATTTCGGAGGGAAAGCTGATTGATTCCTTCGAGATTGGTCAGGGAAAGCTATACCGTTTGAAGGGCAATATCAAGCTGAATGATGCACCCGAAGCGCCTACGGTTGATCTTGAGAACGGCCTTTACGATGGCCCACAAACCGTGACGATCACGCCGCCCACAGAGGGCGCGAAGGTCTACTATACGTTGGACGGTTCCTATCCCACGGCAGAGTCTACTCTCTATGAAGCTCCCATTACATTGGGTAAAACCGGAGAAAGCTCCTTCTATACACTCCGTGTGGCTACGGTTAAGGGTGGCTCTATCAGTGAGGTTTTGACTCGCCACTACGTCATAAGCGGCATTTCAGCAGACGGTTCCGGCGTACATTCTCTTGCGAATGTATCCAAAGACAAAGTGATTTCCACAGGCAATTGGGTCGTCTCGAATGGGATGATTTCACTCAATGGCGGAGCTGACGATGCGTTGTTAAATTACTTCACAGATACGTCTGTGGTCTACGAAAGTTTCCTTGCTACGGGACGTTTCCGCTTTAACAAGGGATGCGGATCCAATGCCTCTGTCGGCTTTTTCATGAAATCCGCCGAAGGAGACGGTTATCTCTACGTTGGCATTACGCGGGGAGGGAATCTGATCGTTTATTGCAACGGAAAGCGGATCCAGCTTCCGGATGCTCAAGGTAAGACCGTAAACGTATCGGATGGCTTCACCCTATGTGTAACGCTTGCGGGAAAACATCTGCGTATTGAAGCCAACGGATACTTGTTGAGTGAAACCGTATCGGATCAGTTTGTCATCAAAGGTCATGCAGGGGTTAATGCCACGGAAGACGGTGTATTTACAGCTGAGTCAGTCTATTTTTCGCCTTTGACATCTGCCGCTCCCGAGATACAGATAGCGATTACCAAAGTACAGGGAGACAATTTGACCGTGACGGTAGCACGTGATACCGCCAAAGAGACAATTATAGAAAAGCTTCCCAAAACCGCTAAAGCATGGAACCAAAACGGACAGTTTGCTGAATTTGCATTAACATGGGTATTGGATAATCTGGATACCTCTGCCGCAGGAACCTACACGGTGAAGGGATATCCGTTGATAGAAAAGAATAGCCTGACTGTCAATCCCTTAGGCATGGCTCTTCGTTGTACGGTTCGTATCATGCACGATCCTGACCGAACAGAACTGAACGAGGCTATTGCTCTTATGGAATCTCTTCGGGAAGAGGATTATTCCGCCGAAACATGGCAAGCGGCGCAAGAAGCGTACAACAACGCGTTGGGGCTTGTGAGCGAGGACGTTCCACAGAATGCCGTAACAGTAGCAGCTGTATTTCTGATGGAGAAAATAAACGCCTTAAATCCCACAGGTATTGATTTCTCTGCTCTGGATGCTGCCATTGCTTCTCTTAAGGCGCAAGATTTGTCAAATGCCGATGAAGATGTACGAAAGGCAATTGACTTGATTCTTGATGAAGCTGAAGCATTTTCACGCTCCGGACCGGTGACCCAACGTGCTGTCAATGATTTGATTGCACGACTGACCGATGCTACAGACGAATTAAAAAACGTGGATACTACTGTTGAACAGATGGATGAAACAGACAAGGATCAGGCCGACTCCGGTTGCCGCTCTGCTATAGGTGCCGCAGGTATCATAGCCGTTTTGACAGCAGGAGTTGCCGCAATGCTTCGCAAAAAGAAAGAAGATAACTGATCTTTTTTACGCGAGCAAAGATATATGCTTTTTGCTCGTGTGAAACAAATTAACTTATGCCACTCCTTTCAAATGGGAGCCGCTCCCCTGCCCGCAAGGGTGGGGGAGTATGTCATAATGTTGCTAAAAAGTAAAAATCACAGAAAATATCCCCCGATTTTTCACCTTTCGCCGTGTCCAGTGTAGCATAGCTCTCGCAGCTGTCAACCGTTTAAGTGAAAAAATATCACCGAAAAATGAAATAATCACCGAGAAAGTCAAGTAGCAATACTTGGCTTTTTCTTTATCCCCACGCAATATTTTTTCGTGTACTGGCAAGAGACTATACCTCTCGTTGACATCTGCACACTTCACTCGGAATGAGCGCGATTTCCTCCCGACCTATGCTCCCCCGACCCTGCCGAAATGGCGATCGAACAGCGAAGCTGTTCAGAAAATCGGGAGGTATAGAAAATGAAAACCCAAAACCAAG
>JAFQOC010000125.1 GCA_017420845.1 Clostridia bacterium | reverse complement strand
TACCGCTGACAGAAAGGAGCCCACTCATGCCCCTCGAAAACAAACTCGGGATCACGAATTCCGCCACTCTGGCCAAGGAAGAAGAACGCATCAGCAAGACCCGCGCCGTAGAGCTGTTCGAGTCGGGCTTGCTTGCCTCCCTTCCCGCCGGCACCTTCGGCACGCTCTGCCGTATCCACGCCCATCTGTTCTCGGACATCTACGATTTTGCGGGCAAGCTCCGCACCGTCAATATGTCCAAGGGCAATTTCCGCTTCGCCCCTCTCATGTACCTTGGCGCGGCCTTGGAGAGCATTGAGAAAATGCCCCAGTCCACCTTTGACGAGATCGTGGAGAAGTACGTGGAAATGAACATCGCCCATCCCTTCCGCGAGGGCAACGGACGAGCCACCCGTATCTGGCTGGATCACATTCTGAAGACCGAGCTGGGCGTGGTGGTGGACTGGAGCCTCGTGAATAAGGAGGACTACCTTCTGGCCATGGAGCGCAGTCCTGTCCGCGACATTGAGATCAAATATCTCCTCAAAAACGCCTTGACCGACAAGGTGGACGACCGACAGACCTTTATGAAGGGCGTCGACCACAGCTATGAATACGAAGGCTACTTCGCCTATAAGGCCGAGGACCTGAAAAAATAACCGTCCCCTGCATTGGAACAGATTTCGGGAGGGGAGACCCCTCCCCTACAACAGACATCCCAACAATTTACATAAGGAGGCCCCCTATGAACGTTTGGCACGACATCGACCCCGCTGAGATCACCCCCACAGACTTTACCGCCGTCATCGAGATTCCCAAGGGCTCGTCCTGCAAGTACGAGCTGGACAAGAAGAACGGTATGCGCCGTCTGGACCGCGTGCTGTACACCGCCACCCACTACCCCGCCAACTACGGCTTCATCCCCCGCACCTACGCCGACGACGGCGACCCTCTGGACGTGCTGGTGCTCTGCGCCGAGCCCATCTATCCCATGACCCTGGTGCAGGTCTACCCCATCGGCTGTATGCGTATGTACGACGGCGGTAAGCTGGACGACAAGATCATCGCCATCCCCTTCTCGGACCCCACCTACCACGGCATCAAGTCCATCGACGAGCTACCCTCCCACATTTTCGACGAAATCATGCACTTCTTTACCGTCTACAAGCAGCTGGAGAACAAGCAGACTGCCGTCAAGGAGCTCTTCGACCGCAAGGAGGCTGAGGAGATCATTCAGATGTGCATTGATCAGTACAACGATACGTTTGTGAACAACAAGGAAGCTTGACCGTATGAAAAGGCAGATCGCCGCGCTGGCCATGGCATTTTTGACCCTGCTCATGGTAGCCTGTGCAGGTTCGGGCACCGGAAACAGTACAGAACCACCCACCGATACCCACCGCGAAGCTGTTTCTTCCTCCGAGGAAGCCGCGGGGGGAAACACCGCGGAGGAAAGCACCGCAGCAGCAACCGAACCCGAAACAGAAAGTGAGACGTTTGTCATGGGCTCCTTCCAGAATCCCCTCTCCACCGGCAGTGCCCCCGATCCTGTGGTGGTTTACCACGAGGGCTACTACTACGCCACCTTCACCGAGGCACTGGGTATCGCTCTCTACCGCTGTAAGGACCTCAAAACCGTGCTGTCCGTCGAGAAGCTCGTCATTTTCAATCTCTGTGACGAGGTACAGGGCAATATCTGGGCTCCCGAGCTGCACTACAATCCCGCCACCGACCGTTGATACGTCTACGCCAGCGGCTCTACAAACGGCTGGGACTTCTTCACCATCCGTATGTTCTGTCTGGAATCAGTAACCAATGATCCCTTTGGCGAGTACGTTTTTAAGGGCTTCACCGACCCCAACACCCTCGCCATCGACCAAACCGTCTTCTACGACGTGGTCAGCGAAACCCTTTATACCGCC
>JAFQOC010000124.1 GCA_017420845.1 Clostridia bacterium | reverse complement strand
TTGATGGTCATATAGGCCTTGCGTTCGGTATATTGATAGAAGCGGTAGACGAGCTCGCGTCCGGAGAGGGACTTGACGGTCATGACCAGATCTGCCTCGCTGTCGGGCAGCTTACGGCACTGTGCCATTTCCTCATCCGTCAGCTCACACAGACCCTCCATGCTGGCATAGAGCAGGGTCTTATAGTAGTCGCGGAAGTTTTCGGTATCGACGGGCTGTGCGGAGTTACCTGCACCCACGTCGGCGGTGATGACGATATCGCTCGAGCTGACCGTCTTGGACTGATCGGAGGCCGAGTTGTCCATCTTGAAGGTCACGTTGTAGCGAGGACTCTGGATCTTGATATGATCGACGAAGGCCAGGTTAAGCTGGAGCAGTCCCGACTCGACCCAATCGAACTCGGACCAATGCAGGTAGGGCAGATTGGAGCGATCCACCTCGACGACCATATTAAAGAGGTCGCACGCCATATAGTAGGTGCCTCTCTCGGTCATGTCGCTGATATAGATCCAATGCTCGAGATCCTGGAAATCCAGATAGATGACGTAGCGGGGATCCTCCAGATCGTAGTCGCGGAGCGCCTTTTCGGTCAGACCCAGCTTCTTGACACCGAGGAAGGTCATGTTGTAGAAGGACTGCAGACACTGGTCGATGTTGATGGAGTTGGCGTCGTAGGCGTCCAGACCCGAGATGGTGGACATGATATAGGGGATGGAGGAGCGCTCGGTGTTCTCGCGCTCGGTCAGATCGATATAGGTGAAGGAGGTGTGGATATCGACGAACTTCTCGGCGGCGGCCTCCTCCTCGGGGGTCTTGTTCTCCTTGGAGAGATCGACGCCTGCGGCGGCAGCACCCTCGTAGTCATAGCTCATCAGCGTGAAGTTGTCCACGTCGAAGTAGGTGGTCAGCGTCATGGGGTAGACGACCATGGGAGTGACCAGCGACTCGATCGGCTCCAGCAGGGTCTTGGCCAGCTCGTTGGAGAGGATGTAGACGGCGTCGCGGCCCTTGTATTGAGCGTAGTAGCCGGCACCCGAAACGATGGGATCGCCGATGATCATTTCATACTTGTTGCCGCTGATGTCGACCAGCGTGTAGGTCGCGGGCTTGTACAGATAGGTGTTGCCCTCCTCGTCGGTGCGCTCTTCCTCACACAGACCGTACTCGGTCAGCTTACCGTTCTCGTCGAAGCGGGGCTCGGCCAGCTTCTGCATCGAGAGGGTGTAGCCGGTGCTGACGACCAGCGAGGAGAAGAGCTCGGGATCGAAGGAGGTACCCTCGTAGCCGCGGATCTGGAAGTTGCCGTCCTTGTCGCGGTAGAAGGTGTAGGTGCCGTAGTCGTTGTTGACGGTGATCGAGTCGATCGACGCCTTGGCGGTGTGGGGGAAGATCAGAATACGGCGGTTGGAGCCGACGACCACGTTGCCCTCGGTGTCGACGATGGCGTACTGCTCGACCTCACCGGTCTCCTCATCGACCTCCAGCAGGGTGCTGGCGTCGGTGATATAGTAGCCGTCGGTGGTCAGATCCAGCGTGTAGCCATCACGGTCGCAGACGACGTAGACGCCGTCCTTTTTCATGATCTTGTACTTGGTGCCGTCCACGTCCTCGTAGGTGGTGATACCGACGATGTGGTTGACGACAGCCCAGACGATGGAAAGCACGACGGTCATCACGGCCAGCGTGATGATCACCTTTTTCTGTGCCTTGTTACGGGAATACTTGGATTTCTTGTCTGCCTTTTTCTTGATCCAATGGGCATACAGGGTGTGCTCCTCCTCGGAGACGGGCATATCGCTGGAGATGATCTGCTCACCGCCCTCGGGGTCGGTGAACCATCCCGCGAAGATGTAGCCCTCACGGTAGGCGGAGGGAAGCAGACCGTAGCTGCCTCCCGCCTTGATATCGACCGTACCCTCCGAGATGCTGCCGCCGTTGGGGTCAAGATGCAGCGTGATAAAGAAGGGTGTCATGCGTATTTTCTCCTAACCATTACAAAGATTCCCAGACCGAAGATGATGGCGGTGGGAACAGCCGTCAGCACCACGGTATACTGGTTGGCCTGCTGGGTAGTGATGGTGTCGATGTCGGTGCTTGCGAAGGGCTTGTGCTTAAGACCTACCGTGACCAGCTCCTTACCCATCGAGCGCATGGCCGAGAGCAGGACGTCGGTGTTGCCGTAGGTGGGGGACTGCAGCATATCCTGAGAGAGGAACTGGGTCGAGCCGCAGGCCAGCACGTAGGAGTAGTCGGCGTTGGTGTTGTCCACCATGCGGCTCTCGCGGGTGACGGTCATCAGCTTGAAGGGATCCAGGGTGGATGCGCTCTCTACCTTTTCACCGTTGGCGAAGGCCTCGGCGTTGGGGGAGCTCAGGAAGATGTCGTAGATGGAACGGGAAACACCGTTGGAGTAGTAGGTGCCGTACCAGTAGTTCTTGGTGGCATCCTCCTCATCCTCATAGTAGATGCTGTCGTAGTTCTTTGCGTAGGAGATGGACATGGCGTTCTGGAAGATCACCTTGGGAGGATAGGCTACGTCGCGCATGTCAGTGGTGATGGAGGCACCCAGACCGTTGAGGGTGTAGTCACCCTGAATGGTGTAGCCGTCCACCGTCAGAGACTTGGTGGTGTCCTTGATGGTGTAGGAGTAGTTGATGCCGGCATCGTCGGTCACGCGGTCAAAGACGACGCCCCACTCCTCGAGGTACTCCTCCAGATTGTTCAGAACGGGGGTCTGGGGATCGAGGAATACCATGTATGCGTTGGTGGCATCCAGGTAAGCGTCGAGCTTGGCGATCTCGGAGATATCGGAGAATTTGTCCTTGACAAGGAAGTCGGACTGAGGCTTGTAGGTGATCAGCATGCGGCAGTCCTCGGGGATCTCCTCAGTAGCGAGGTCGAGCTGCTGCAGCTTGTAGCCGGCGTCCTCCATCAGATAGAGGAATTCTCTGTCATAGAAGGCCTCGCCGTGGTTCATGGTGAAGCAAGCGATGGGAGACTCGGCCTGAATGCAGGCGAGAATACCGGAGGCAAGCTTCTTTTCACCGTTGTAGGACCAGGGGGTGGTGGAGTCAGCGTCGGAGAATACGTAGAAGGCCTGCAGGGCGTATACGCGGAACTCGGTGCCGGAGGCAACGATGACGTTAGTGGAGAAAATGTTGGAGTGCGCGTTGGCGCGGTACTTGTCAACGGCAGAGGGGTTGGTCCAGACGTCGATGAACTTGACGTCGATGATGTCGGGGAACTCGGTCTGCAGCTGCAGCGCGGTCTCGAGCACGTAGCGCTGGGTGGTCTCGGCCATCAGATTATCCTTCTCGTCGCAGAAGATGATCTCGACCTTGATCTCCTCGCCTCTCTCGGCCTCAACCTTCTTGAAGGAGGTGTCCATCAGCTCGATGGCCTCGGGGGAGAGGGTGTAGAGCTTTTCGGTGGTCATGTCGGTGTACCACATGTATTTCTGAGCCAGCGCGGTGAAGGTGATGTTGATGATGACCACCACGGCAATGAGGAAGGCGGTCAGAAGGGCCGCGGTGCTTCCGTGACGGAATTTGCGGCTGCGCAGAAAGCTTCCGTTGTTCATATCAGTTGCGGCTCCTTTCTCAGTTCCAGCGGCGTCTGTCGTAGACACGGATGGTCAAAAACAGGAACACCGAGGTAATGGAGATGTAGTATAGCAGGGCGGACCAGTCAAACATGCCGTAGCTGAAGTTGGCGTAACGGCCGAGAATGCAGATCCAGTCCAGCACGAAGCGGATGGCGTAGACGTTGATGTATTGGTTTGCCATGGAGAGCACGACGGTGCACAGCAGCACGGCGATGGTCACGACGGCGGCCGAGAGCTGATTCTCGGTCAGAGCCGAGATAAACAGACCGATGGCGATGAAGGCGGCACCGATGAGGATCAGACCGATGGTACGGCCGACGATCTCGGCGGTGGCGGGGCCGACGTGGGTGGTGGAGTAGCTTCCGTTTCTCTCAACGACAGCGATGGCGTAGAGGGGGAAGAAATTGATGCAGGAGATGAGGACGGTCGACACGAAGAGGGTAAAGGCGGCAAAGAATTTGCCCAGCACCATACCGGTCAGGGTGACGGGAGCCGTCAGCAGCAGCTGCTCGGTGCGGAGCTTGCGCTCCTCGGCGAACAGACGCATGGTCAGAAGGGGAATGAGCACCACCAGCGCGAAGATCATGTAGGTGAAGTAGGTGGAAGTGCCGTAGCTGGACGCCTTAAGCGTCGTGAAGCAGCAGAGCAGGGCGGCCAGAGCGAGGAAGATACCCGAGTAGACGTAGCCGACCGCGTTGATGAAATAAGAGCGGAGCTCTTTGCAATAAATGGCGAGCATGTGCCATGATACAGGAACGGTAAGGGAAGTTCCTGTTTCTCCTTTCCTGTGAATTATTGAGCGGGATGATCCTCGTCCTTGGATTTGGTGAGGGAGGAGTTGGACTGTGCGCGGGCGGTCTTGTCCAGAATGGACTGTGCGACCTCCTTCTCGATGGAAGCACTCTTACCCTTGAGCGATGTCTTGCCGCTCTTGTTGCCCAGAGCCTTGCGGGCGTCGGTCTTGTCGACGATGGTGATGAAGATGTCCTC